>QNCW01000001.1 GCA_003645885.1 Candidatus Latescibacterota bacterium
GAAAGCCCCAGGGGCAGGCTTTACAACTACGTCAAGCCCGGAGCCTCGGATGTATTCGTATTCTACTCCGGCCACGGCGCTCCGGACCCCGAGACAAGGACAGCATACCTCGTGCCCTACGATGCTGACCCCAACTACATAAGGATAAACGGATATCCCCTCTCCCTCCTCTACGACAACCTCTCCCACATCCCCGCCAGGAGGAAGTTCGTGTTCTTGGACGCATGTTTCTCGGGCACCACAGAGAGGGGTATGCTACTCAGGGATATATCCGGGATAATGGTGGAGCCTGTGGAAGTGGGGAGGATAGACGAGAGGACGGTCGTTTTCACCGCCGCAAGCGGTGACGAGGTCGCCACGTGGTACGAAGAAAAGAGGCACGGGCTTTTTACATACTTTTTCCTCAAGGGGCTCAAGGGAGAGGCGGACTCGAACGGAGACGGAAGGTTGACAGCAGGGGAACTTGCTGGATACCTGAAGGACGAGGTCCCCTACATGGCCCGCAGGCTCAAGGGCAGGGAGCAGCACCCTGAGGTCAAGGGAAACCTTGGGATGGTCCTCTTGGAAAGGAAGAGGTGAGGAGACCCACGGACACAGAGGAGGACGGGATGACATAGAAAAAGCGGTGGAGAGGGTTCTAACCCGGTACATAAGCTGTTTGAGCTTTTGGAAGACTATTTTTTGGGCAAGGCGATGCAGGAGGTGCAAGGAGAAGAGAACATATCTCCGGCAGAAGCCCGGCGGCTCGTGGCTCTGGGACGGTTTTCGTGTTGTCCTGCCCGTCTGATGGATTTGTTTTCTGAACGAGGTTGGTCGGACTTGCCCTGAAGGAAATATTGGTGTATATTTTGTTTTGCCCTAAACGGAGGACCGATATGAAGGTCCCTGAGGAGGTGGTCGCTGCCCTCAGGTCCGCAGGCTCGGTGACCGTGCTGACAGGTGCGGGAATATCCGCCGAGAGCGGTATCCCGACCTTCAGGGGGCCGGACGGGGTCTGGAGGGAGGTCGACCCCGAGGATGTGGCAACCCCCGAGGCCTTCCTGAGGGACCCCCTGGGCGTCTGGAGGTGGCACAAGAAGATGCGAAAGCTCGTGCTCTCGGCCGAGCCCAACCCCGCACACAGGGCCCTGGCCAGGATGGAGGGGATGTACGAGAACTTCACGTTGGTTACGCAGAACGTCGACGGCCTCCACCGTAGGGCGGGGAGCAGGAACGTGGTCGAGGTCCACGGGAACATACTGAGGGATAGGTGCCAGGACTGTGGGAAGGTCGTGGAGGAGCCAGAGTTCTGGGAGATGGACTCGCCGCCCAGATGCTCGTGCGGTGGGCTCTTCCGTCCGGACGTCGTCTGGTTCGGCGAGCCGCTTCCCAAGGAAGCGTGGGAGGAGGCGGAGGGGGCCTCTAAGAGGTGCGACCTCTTCCTGCTCGTGGGAACTTCCGCCTCGGTGTACCCTGCGGCCCTCCTTCCGCAGGTGGCCAAAAGCTCAGGAGCGTACCTTATAGAGGTGAACGTAGGTCCGTCCGAGGCATCCCCGCTCGTGGACAGTTCCATCTTCGGAAGGGCGGGCGAGGTTCTGCCCTCGCTCCTTAGGGCGTTGGAGGGGGGATGAAGGCGGCCGTGCTCGTGGGCGACGGGATGGCGGACTATCCCCTTCCCGAACTTGGGGGAAGGACGCCCCTCGAGGTGGCGAGGACCCCGAACATGGACCTTATAGCGAGGGAGGGGACCGGAGGGCTCGTCCGCACGATCCCCGACGGGATGCATCCAGGTTCGGATGTGGCCAACCTCTCGGTCCTGGGCTACGACCCCAAGAAGTACTACACCGGCAGGGCACCCCTCGAGGCTGCGAGCATGGGCGTGGAACTCTCCGAGGACGAGGTTGCCTTCAGGTGCAACTTGGTCACCGTGGAGGACGGCATAATGGCCGACTACAGCGCGGGCCATATATCCACGGAGGAGGCAAGGGAGCTGATATCCCTCCTCCAAAGGAGCCTGGGCTCCGGGGACCTGAGGTTCCACCCCGGGGTCTCGTACAGGCACCTCCTTGTACTAAGGGGCGGATACGAGGACCTGATCACTACTCCACCCCACGACATAACAGGAAGGCCCGTCGAGGATTACCTGCCCGAGGGCGAAGGGGCGGATTTCCTCGTAGAACTTATGAGGGCTTCCGAGGAGGTCCTCACGAACTCCGAGCTGAACCGGAGGAGACTCGCAGAAGGCAGAAAGCCGGCGAACATGATATGGCCGTGGGGAGGGGGAAGGACCCCGAAGTTGCCCCCCTTCCCCCTCGAGGGAGGGGTCATATCCGCAGTGGACCTCGTAAAGGGCATAGGGACCTTGGCAGGGCTTGAAGTATTCGACGTCCCGGGTGCTACGGGGTACCTGGACACCAACTACGAGGGGAAGGCCTCCTGCGCGTTGGAGATACTGAAGGATATGGACTTCGTCTTCCTCCATGTGGAGGCCCCGGACGAGGCGGGGCACTCAGGGAGCCTGGAGGACAAGATAAGGGCGATAGAGGACTTCGACGAAAAGGTCGTTGGGCCCCTCCTCGAGGGCATAAGGAAGCTCGGAGGAAGGGTCCTGGTGCTTCCTGACCATCGCACCCCGATCCCGGTCCGTACTCACACCCCCGAACCCGTTCCCTTCGCCTTCTGGCCAGGGGAAGTCCATATAGGAGCTTTTTCCGAGGGGGAGGCCGAGTCCGGGCTCAGGGTTCGTGAGGGGTACAAGTTGATAGAAATCTTCCTGAGATGAGGGGGATATATGGCTCTCGTGGTGCAGAAGTACGGGGGAAGTTCCCTGGCTACCCCTGAACTAATCCGCAAGGTGGCCGAGAGGGTCATAAGGAAGAAGGAAGAAGGTCACGACCTCGTCGTGGTCGTGAGCGCCATGGGTAAGACCACCGACGACCTCATACGCTTGGCCGAGGAGGTGGCGGAGGAGCCCCCTCCCAGGGAGATGGACATGCTGCTCTCGTCTGGGGAACAGATATCCATGGCGCTCTTAGCGATGGCCATACAGGACATGGGGTACCCCGCTATATCCCTCACGGGCCCGCAGGCCGGAATAATGACCGACACGAGCCATAGGAAGGCCAGGATACTGGAGGTGGACACGTCCAGGGTAAGGAAGGAGCTTTCCGAGGGAAAGATAGTGATAGTCGCAGGCTTCCAGGGCCTGAGCACGGAAGGGGAGATAACGACGTTGGGCAGGGGAGGTTCCGACAGGACCGCCGTGGCCTTGGCCTACGCCTTAGGGGCCGAGGGGTGTGAGATATACACGGATGTAGAGGGCGTCTTCACCGCCGACCCCAGGATAGTCCCCGAGGCTAAGAAGATCCCCGTGATCTCGGGGGACGAGATGTTGGAGCTGGCAAGTTCGGGTGCCAAGGTTATGGAGGCGAGGTCGGTGGAGTTCGCCACGAAGTACGGGGTCGAGGTCCACGTGCGCTCCACGTTCAGCGACGAACCAGGGACCGTAATAAAGAGGGAGGACCCTGCCATGGAGAAGGTCTTAGTGAGGGGGATAGCCTTGGACACCAAGGAGGCCAAAGTCACGATAAGGAGAGTTCCGGACAGGCCCGGCGTGGCCGCTGCAATATTCTCACCCTTGGCGGACGCCAACATAAACGTCGACATGATAGTCCAAAACGTGAGCCAGGACGGCTTCACGGACCTATCCTTCACCGTGAGCACGTCCGACCTCAAGACGGCCTTGGCCATCTGCGAGGGGACCAAGGCCAGGGTGGGGGCCGAGGAGGTCACAGCCGACGAGGATGTGGCAAAGGTCTCCGTCGTCGGGGTGGGTATGCGCTCCCATGCGGGCGTGGCGGCCAAGATGTTCAAGGCCTTGGCCGACGAGGGGATAAATATAGAAATGATAACAACATCTGAGATAAGGATATCGTGCGTAGTGAGGAAGGAACAGGGCGAGAGGGCCGTGAGGGCGCTCCATAGGGCCTTCGAGCTCGACAAGGAGCCGACATGAGGGTGGCTCTGCTGGGTGCTGGGAACATGGGCACGAGCCTCCTCAGGGGTTGGATGAGGAGGGGGGGGATCGAGGTCTCGGTCTGGGACCCCCTGCCCAGAAGGAGGGAGGAGGCCGGAAGGCTCGGAGCGAAGGTTGCACCCTCGAACCCCGAGGCGGTGCAAGGTGCGGATGTAGTGGTCTTAGCCGTAAAACCCGGGAAGGTGGGGGAGGTCCTGGACGAGGTAGGAAGTTCGCTTCCCGATGGGGGTATGCTCCTTTCGGTGGCTGCCGGCGTGCCCACGGCCTTTTTGGAGGGAAGGCTCGGAAGGAGGTACCCCGTCGTGAGGGCCATGCCCAACTCCCCTGCCCTCGTAGGGGTCGGAATCTCGGCGGTATGCCCCGGAAGGTGGGCCTCCGATGAGCATCTCGAAAGGGCCGAGGCCCTGCTTGGAGCGGTGGGCGAGGTGGTGAGGACGGAAGAGAAGCTTATGGACGCTGTAACGGGGCTTTCGGGAAGCGGCCCTGCTTACGTGTACACCTTCTTAGAGGCCCTCGTGGACGGAGGGGTGCTCGTGGGCCTTCCGAGGGACCTCGCCCTCAAGCTCGCCCTGGGCACGGTGCTGGGCGCGGCCAAGATGGCGAAGGAGACGGGGGAGGACCTATCTTCCCTTAGAGGAAAGGTGACTTCCCCGGGTGGGACCACCATAGCAGGTCTTTATGCCCTGGAGAAGATGAGGTTCAGGGCCGCAGTTATGGGGGCCGTGGAGGCTGCCACGAAACGCTCCGAGGAACTTAGGGATGAGCTTTATAGTGATAGTTGACTACGGGATGGGGAACCTCAGGAGCGTCCAGAAGGGTTTCCAGAGGATGGGCTTCCGTGCGGAGGTCTCCTCGGATCCGGACGCCGTGGCCCGGGCCGGGAAGCTGGTCCTTCCGGGCGTCGGGGCCTTCGGGGACGCCATGGAGGAGCTGAAAAGGAGGGGGCTTGCGGAGGCCTTAGTTGAGGCCGTGGGGAGGGGGACCCCCCTCTTAGGGATATGCCTGGGGCTCCAGCTCCTTTTCCAGGAGAGCGAGGAAGGGGGAAGGTACGAGGGCCTCGGGCTCCTCGAGGGAAGGGTGAGGAAGTTCCCGGACGGCCTCCCCGTCCCCCAGATAGGATGGAACCAGGTACACATCAGGAAGCCGAGTCCCCTCTTCTCCGGAATCCCGGACGGGTCCTTCTTCTACTTCGTCCACTCGTACTACGTCGAGCCCGAGGACCCTGAAGATATCGTAGCCGAGACCGAGTACGGGATATCCTACGCATCCGCCGTGGGAAGGGGGAACGCCTTCGGAGTGCAGTTCCATCCCGAGAAGAGCCAGAGGATGGGTCTGAAACTCCTGGAGAACTTTGGAAGGCTCCCATGCTAGTCCTCCCGGCAGTGGACATAAAGGGAGGAAGGTGCGTGAGGCTCCTCCGTGGGGAGAGGGGGAGCGAGAAGGTGTACTTCGACGACCCCGTGCATGCGGCGCTCGTGTGGCAGGACGAAGGTGCGAGGCTCATCCACGTGGTGGACCTGGACGGGGCGTGGGAGGGGATGCCCAAGAACTGGAAGGTAGTATCCCGAATCCTGAAGGCGGTGGAGGTCCCGATCCAGCTCGGGGGAGGGCTCAGGTCCCTGGAGGCCATAGGTAGGGTCCTGGATGCCGGGGTGGAGAGGGCTGTGTTGGGAACGGCAGCCGTGGAGGAGCCCGGGCTCGTGGCGGAGGCGGTGCGCCGGTTCGGACCGGAGAGGATAGTCGTGGGCCTGGACGTTAAGGACGGGGAGGTGGCCGTGAAGGGGTGGACCGAGGGCTCAGGCCTTTCCCCCTCCGTGCTCGGGCTCAGGATGAGGGACCTTGGGGTCACAAGGGCGCTTTACACCGACATCTCGAGGGACGGAGCGCTCTCAGGGCCGAACATCGAGGCTATAAGGAAATTTGCCGAATCCACAGGACTTAAGCTCATAGCCTCCGGTGGCATATCCTCCTTGGAAGATGTCGTTAAGATAAGGGAACTCGAGCCCTTCGGCGTCGAGGGGATGATGGTGGGGAGGGCCCTCTACGAGGGGAGGTTCTCGCTGAGGGAGGCCATCGAGGTTGCGGAGGGGAGATGAGGGCAGCGGTCATAGAGGGGCCGGGGAAGGTAACGGTGAGGGAAGTCCCCGAGCCCGAGCCAGCCCCGGACGAAGTGGTGATCGAGGTGGACTCCGCAGGGGTCTGCGGCACCGACCTCCACCTCCTGAGGGGGGAGCTTCCCTACCCGTACCCGATAACGCCCGGACACGAGGTCGTGGGCACTGTGGTGAAGGTTGGAAGGGATGTCTCGAGCATAGAGCCGGGCAGTAGGGTCACCTTCGACCCCAACATCCCATGCGGAAAGTGCTACTTCTGCAGGAGGATGCGCTTCAACCACTGCCTGGACTGGCAGGGGATAGGTATAACCAGGGAAGGTGGCTTTGCGGAGAGGGTGGCGGTTCCAGGGAAGGTGGTCTATCCTGTGGGGGACATGCCCTTCGAAAGGGCGGTATTTGCGGAGCCTTTGGCCTGCGTCGTCTACGGGGTGCTGAGGGCCGACCCCAAGCCCGGCGACAGGGTCCTCCTCTTCGGGGCCGGTCCCATAGGCCTGCTCCTCCTCCAGGTCCTCAAGGTTGCAGGCGCCACCTCGGTCACGGTCGTAGAGGTGAGGGAGGAGAGGCTGAGGCTGGCGGAGGAGCTCGGAGCCGAAAGGACAGTACGGGCCGGCCACGAGGAAGCTCTCAGGGAGGCTCCCTTTGGGTACGACATCGTGGTGGACGCGACCGGGGTCCCGGAGGTCGTCTCCAGGTGCGCCGATTTTGTGACCCCGGGAGGCAAGGTGCTGCTCTTCGGGGTATGCCCCGAGGGCGCCACCGTGCGGTTGAGCCCTTTCCAGATCTACCGCAGGGACATAACCATCCTCGGCTCCTTCGCCCTGAACTACACCATGGACCGAGCGTTGGAGCTACTGTCGTCGGGTTCCGTCAGGGTCGAACCTCTGATCTCCCACAGGTTCCCCTTGGAGAGGTTTCCCGAGGCTTTGGAACTTGTAGGAAGCGATGAGCCGAGCCTCAAGGTGCTCGTAAGACCGTGAGGAAGAAGCTCTGGAGGTGGACGAGGCATACCTCCGCCTACCTTGCGGTGCTCGGGCTTCGCCTCGTATTGGAGCGCATCCCCAGGAGGGCGGCCCTCAAGCTCGGGGACCTGGGAGGAAGGTTGGCCTACAGGCTCCTGAGCACGGCCAGGAGGAGGACCCAGGAACACATAAAGATGGTCCTGGGGCTCGGAGGTGAAGAGCTTAAAGAACTCTCCGAGAGGGTGTTCAGGGAGTTCGGAGCTAACGTCGCAGAATTTTTGAGGTTGAGGGTGCTCCTCGAGGAAGGGTTGGACGGCTTGGTCCGTGCGGAGGGCCTGGAGAACTTGGACCGGGCCCTCTCGGAGGGGAGGGGTGCGATAGCGATAACGGGGCATCTCGGGAACTGGGAGCTTTTGGGAGCGTATTTGGCCGGCAAGGGATATCCCGTATATGTGGTGGGCAGGAAGCTCTTCGACGAGAGGATAGATAGGTTCGTAGTGGGGTACAGGGAGATGGCCGGGGTGCACAACGTTCCGAGGGGGGAGGATGCGAGGACCCTGTTCAGGGTCCTGAGGAGGGGGAAGGTCCTCGGCCTCCTGATGGACCAGGACACCAAGGTCCAGGGGGCCTTCGTGCCCTTCTTAGGGAAGGTCGCTTACACCCCCTCCGGACCGGTGAAGTTGGCCATGCGCACGGGTTCTCCTATAGTGCCCATGGCGCTCTACCGTGAAGGGGAGGGCTACAGGCTGGTGGTCCTACCCCCCATCCAGCCCCCCGATGTAGAGGAGGGCCTGAGGATGTGTAACGAAGCCTTGGAGCATCTCATCCTTACGCACCCTGAGCAGTGGGCTTGGATGCACAGGAGGTGGAAGACCAGACCGGGAGGGGAAGATGCGATGGTCCGTTCTGGCGACGATATGTCTTCTGGCCTGTTCCAGGGAACCCCAAGATGTCCCGTCGGGTGAGGGGGGGCCCGTCCAGGAGTCCTGGGAAGCTGAGATAAGGATAACCGAGGAGGGCAGGCCGAAGTGCACGATACTGGCCGAACACCTGCTCCGTTACGAGAACCCGGACCGCTCCGAGCTCGAGGGGGTGAGGGCCACCTTCTACGATAGGAAGGGGCAGGCTTCGATAAAGCTCACCGCCGAAAGGGGGGTCGTCTACGAGGACAGGGTTGAGGTGAAGGGGAACGTGGTCCTCACATACGGGGACAGCCTGAAGGTGGAGACCCAGAGGGCCAGATGGGACAGGAAGGGGGGGAGGATAACCTCCGAGGGGCCCGTCAGGATAGAGACCCCCGAAGGAGAGGAGGTCGGGGAGGGGTTCGTGTGCGAGGCACACTCCGGAAGGTGGTGGATGCGCTCCGTAAGGGGGCAGGTGCTTGCACCTTAGCCCTTCTGTGCGGTGCATCTGGGAGGGTCTTCAACTTCTCGGCCGGCCGCACCGAGGTCCGGAGGGAGGAGGGGGGATGGGTGAAGGTCTTCGAGGACGGCTTTTGCGCCACCGATGGGACGGTCCTCCTCTCGGCAAAGAGGGGAGCCTACAGGGAGGGGCAGGCCGAGGTCGTGTTGGAGGGCGAGGTCGTGGTGGAGGACACGGCGGGCTCCCTTAGGGCCGGGAAGGTGGTCTACCGGATGGACGAAGAGGTCGTGGAAGCATCCGGAAGGGTGAGCGGCTTATATCGTGGATGGAAGTTCAGGGCCGAAAAGGCCAAATACTTCCGGAGGGAAGGTTACGTAGTGGCCGGCGGTGGGGTCGTCCTCGAGGACACCTCAGGGGAGGTATCGGCCCGGGCCCTCAGGGGGAGGTACGAGCTTGAGGGGAGGGGATATATAGAGGGAGAGGCCGTACTTACGAGGACGGGGGCCATGCTATCCGCCGACAGGATATCCTCCGACGGGAGGAGTATGGTGGCGGAGGGGGAAGTCCTGATAAAGAAGGGGAACATGGAGGCGACCTGTGGACGGGCCGAGTACAGGGAGGGCAAAATGCTCCTTGTGGCGGGTCCCTCGGGCTCCATATCCGAGGGGGAGATCGAGAGCACCCTGAAGGGGGACACCATAGAGGTCTTCCTGAGGGACTCTGAGGTGGAAAGGCTCGTCCTGTTCGGCGGAGCAAAGCTCATTTCGCAAGGACCTAAGGGAAGCAACTTTCTTTCCGGAAGGAAGATAGAAGTGTTCATAGAAGGAAACGAGCCGAAGAGGGTGTTGGTCTTGGGAAACGCTGTGGGGGTCTACGAGGCCAAGGGGAAGAATCCATCGCTCAACACCGTGACCGGCGACAGGATGGAGGTGGTGCTGAGCGAGGGGGAGGTCGTGAGGGTGGGCGTAGCAGGGGGGGTGGAGGGAACTTACAGATGGAGGGGGAAGCTTTGAGGCTGAGGGCCGAGGGGCTGGTGAAGGAGTACAGGGGCAGGAGGGTGGTGGACGGGGTGACGTTGGAGGTGGGACAGGGGGAGATAGTGGGCCTTTTGGGTCCCAACGGCGCCGGTAAGACGACAACCTTCTACATCATAGTGGGCCTTATAAAGCCCCAGGCGGGTAGGGTGCTTTTGGACGGAGCCGACCTTTCCGGCATGCCCATGTACAGGAGGGCCCGCCTCGGCATAGGCTACCTCTCCCAGGAGCCTTCGGTCTTCAGGGGCCTCACAGTCCTCCAGAACTTGACCTCTGTCTTGGAGGTCCACAAGGTTCCGAAGGGGGAGAGGGAGAGGACCGCCATGGACATGCTCGAAAGGCTCGGAATAGCTCACCTTGCAGGACAAAGGGCGGACACCCTCTCGGGGGGGGAGAGGAGGAGGTTGGAGATAGCCAGGGCCCTCGTGCTCCAGCCGAAGTTTATGCTTTTGGACGAGCCGTTCGTGGGGGTGGACCCCATAGCGGTGGAGGATGTCCAGAGGATAGTTGTACAGCTCAGGGATTGGGGGATAGGGGTGTTGATAACCGACCACAACGTGCGGGAGACTTTGAGCATAACTGACAGAGCTTACATAATGGCGGACGGGAAGATACTTGTGGAAGGCTCGGCAGAGTTTTTGGCCGGCGACCCCGAGGCGAGGAAGATATACTTAGGGGAGAAGTTCAGGCTCGACTAAACCTCCACCCTCATCCCATCGTAGGCGACCTCTATCCCGAAACCCGAAAGGGCATCCACAAGCTCATCGTACAGAAGCCCGCCGTTGTGCGAAAAGTGGGTGGCCACGACCTTGGAGCTCGGCTTCAAAGCCCCTATCTCCTCCATCCTCGCCTTGGCCTCGACCACGGCCTCTATCCCCATGTGTCCCCTCCTCCCTTCGAGCCTCCCGTTGGTGCAGTCCAGGACCGCCAGATCTATCTCCGCCCCCTCCAAAGCCCTCCAGGTTTCCTCCGGGAACCACCCCGTGTCGAACCCTACGAACAGCTTCTTCCCGTGCCTTTCGAGCAAGTAGAGGAGGGCCTCCTGGTTCTTGGTGTCGTGGTCCGCCAGGAGCGCCTTCCCCTTCATATCCCCTGCCGCGAACTCGTCCCAGGGCCTCAAGGGATGGTACTGTGCACCTGCCTTCTCCACCTCCACCCCCGAGAGCCACTCCCCCACCTTCCTGTTCCCGTATATGTGCAAAGTTTTCCTTCGATTTATGTGGGCGAAGGGTTCCGCCCTCATAGCTATGTCCTCGGGGTAGAAGTGGTCCTGGTGGGCGTGGGTCACGAATATGTGCTCCACCTTGGAGAGGACCAGGTCCCCCCTCAGCACGTGGATGTAGTTGTCGGGAGGGAAGTCCACCATGTAGATCCCGTCCACAAGGAGCGAGGTCCTGGTGCGGATGTTCCTACCTCCGGCCTCCCTCGCCCTGCGGCAGTTCTCGCACTCGCAGAAGAGCCCGGGCCATCCTTCGGCGGCCGCTGTTCCGAGGAACGTAACCTCCATGTTCCCTCCTAAGGCACATCGAGTCCGAAGTAGTAGATCGCCTGTTCGGCCAACATGAAAGACCCGACGACCGCCACCACGTCCCTCCTCCCCGCCCCCTCGAGAGCTTCGGATATGGCGTCGTGCACGCTATCGTACACCTCGCACGGAACGTATCCCGAAAGGACGTCCTTTACCTCCTCGGGGGGCATGGCCCTGGGTGTGTCCAGACGGGGGAGGAATGCCCTGTGAGCTACGGGTCCCAGGACCTCGGCCATCCTCGGGAGGTCCTTGTCCCTGAGGAGGGCAAAGACCAAAAACAGCCTCCCACTTCCGAGGAACCTCTCCTCCAAGACCTTCCTGAGCCTCTCCGCTGAGGCGGCGTTGTGGGCCACGTCCACCACGACCCACGGTTCCCTCCCGACCACGGATATCCTTCCCAAGAGCCGCAGGGAGGAGAGCCCCTCTGGGACCGCCTCCCTCGGGACCTCCAGGCCCCGGGACCTCAGCAGGTCCACGGCCGCCACGGCGACTGCGGCGTTGAGCCCCTGATGCTCCCCCAGGAGGGGTACGAAGACCTCGTACTTCCCCCACGGGCCCTCTATGAGGAACTCCTCCCCGTCGTCCCTCATCGCCGTCCGCTCCCACCTGTACTCCCTTCCCACATCTACGAGAGGGACCCCGCGCTCCGAGGCCACCTCCCTTATAACCTCCATGGCCTCCCCATCCTGAGGGGCCACCACTGCCGGCACGTCGGGTTTGAGGACCCCCGCCTTTTCGTAAGCGATCTCTGAAAGGGTGCTTCCGAGGAACTTCATGTGGTCGTAGCTTATCGGGGTTAAGATGCAGATTTCGGGGGAGAGCACGTTCGTCGCATCCAACCTCCCCCCCATCCCGACCTCCACCACGGCCCAGTCGACCCCCTCCCTGCGGAAATGGAGGAAGGCCACGGCGGTGAGCACATCGAAGAAGGAGTGGCTGCTCCGTCCCTCCGGGGAGAAGGTCACGAGGGGGGAGACCTCGGCTATAAGGCGGGAGAACTCCTCCTCGGAGATCTTCCTGCCGTCCGTGCGGATCCTTTCCTTGAACGAAACCAGATGCGGCGAGGTGTAAAGTCCTACCTTGTAACCCGCCCTCCCGAGCACAGAGGCCACCATGGCCGCAGTGGAACCCTTTCCCTTGGTCCCGGCCACGTGCACCGAGGGGAAGCTCTTATGAGGGTCCCCTAAGGCCCTCAACATGTAGTGCACCCGGTCCAGCTTGAAAGCGTTCTCGTACTTGTAATTTAGGGTCCTCTCATGGTTGACGAGCCTGTAGAGGAACCGGACCGCTTCCGGGTAGGTCATCGCCAGGGTTCCCCGAGCACTATAGTCTGCTCCCTCTCCCTACCCACGGATATCAGCACGACCTCCGCCCCTACCAGTTCCCCTATCCTCCTTACGTATGCCCTGGCTCCCTCGGGAAGCTCCTCCCAGGAGCGGGCAGAGGATGTAGGCCCATCCCAGCCCGGAAGTTCCTCGTACACCGGCCTACACCTTCCCAGGACCTCAGCGGAGTTCGGAAATTCCTCGGTGATGCGGCCGTCGTATTCGTACGCCACACAGATTTTGACCGGGTCCATCCCCTCCAAGGAATCCAACCTTGTGAGGGCTAAGGATGTGAACCCGTTCACCCTTGCGGCGTAGCGCACGGCCACGGCGTCGAACCATCCGCACCTCCTCCCCCTCCCCGTCGTCGCCCCGTACTCCCCCCACCTCCTCCTCATTTCCTCCTCCATTTCCCCCTCAAATTCCGTGGGGAGTGGGCCCTCGCCCACCCTCGTGGTGTAGGCCTTGGCCACCCCGACGACCTCATCTATCCTTGTGGGACCCACACCTGTCCCGGTACACGCCCCCCCTGCGGTCGTGTTGGACGAGGTCACGAAGGGATACGTCCCGTGGTCCAGGTCCAGGAGGGTCCCCTGCGCCCCCTCGAAGAGCACCCTCTTACCCTCGTCCAGTGCCCTGTTGAGGATCAGGGAGGTGTCGGCCACGAGGGACGCCATCCTCTCCGCAAATCTTCTATATTGCGATAATATCTCCCCTTCGTCCAAAGGAGGCTCTCCGTAGGAGGACAGGATGCGGTTGTGGACGTCCAGTGCGGCATGCAACTTCGCCCTGAAGACGTCCGGGTCCATAAGGTCCCCGACCCTTATCCCTACCCTGCCCGCCTTGTCCCTGTAACATGGACCTATCCCCTTGCCCGTGGTACCTATCCTCTTACCCCTGTGTTCCTCCATGACCCTGTCAAGTACCTTGTGGTAGGGCATGACCAAGTGCGCGTCCCTGCTCACGAAGAGCCTCCCATCCACTTTCACCCCGATCCCTTCCAACCTATCCATCTCCTCCAACAGAGCCTCAGGGTCCACCACGACCCCGTTCCCTATGACCCCGACCTTCCCCGGGTGGAGGACGCCGGCCGGCACGAGGTGGAAGATGAACTCCTTCCCCCCTGCGACCACCGTATGCCCTGCGTTTGCCCCTCCCTGGAACCTCACGACCAGGTCCGCCGACTCGCTCAGGAAGTCCACGACCTTGGCCTTACCTTCGTCCCCCCACTGCGCTCCTACCACGACCTTAGCTGGCATATCCCTCTCCACATACTTAGGGGCAGGGGTTGTTCCCTGCCCCGTAGGTGGATTCAACGTCCTTCACCACTTCACTTACGCACGGCCTCCACGAGCCTCTTGCCGGGCCTGAACTTGGGGACCTTGGTGGCCGGAATGTTTATCCTCTCCCCGGTCCTGGGGTTGCGGCCCGTCCTCGCCTTGCGGGTGGCAACCTGGAAAGTGCCGAACCCTACCAGGGTCACCTTGTCCCCCTTGCCCAGCGCCTCGACTATGGCGTCCAGGGTGGCGCCGAGCACCTCGTTGGCCTTGGCCTTGGAGATGCCGGCCGCCGCAGCCACCTTCCCTACTAGCTCTTCGCGGGTCATCCTTTCACCTCCTTTCTCAGAGCGTACTTACGGGTTTCTTTACAGGGCTTTAATATATAACACTTCCACTCCAAAAGCAAGACCATAGTGATTTCGGACGAGGTTTAACAGGAAGATTCTGTAAAATTTTAACTTAGTTCTATCTCTTTGACATGCAGTGCTCCCCTCTGGTATTCAAGAGGCCTTGCTTTTTTGTCGTCGTTTTGTATTTTATGGGAGGGATCGGGCGAAGCTCGCCGAGCGTGCGGGCATGAGGTACATGGAGTCGCCCCCAAGGTCTGCCGTAGCTGAGTCCGTCGAGGCTGCGAGGGCAGAACAGGGGCGGCTTCCACTGCTCCCTCATGGACTGGCACCATCCCGACGGGAACCTCCGACCAGCCCATCTCGGCGTTGGAGCTTCGGTGCTCCTCGGTCCATGACCTTCGTGAAGAACAGGAGGTAAGGTATGAAATACTCCTTCATGAGCTTTTCCTGCCCGGACCTCGACCTCGACGGGATGCTCTCCCTGGCCGAGAGGTTCGGGTACGACGGGATAGAACCGAGGATAGACAGCGGACACCGCCATGGAGTTGAGGTGGATTCGGACAGCGCCTTCAGGAGGGAGGCGAGGAAGAGGGCGGAGGAGAAAGGGGTAGCAATATGCTGCGTGGCCACGTCCTGTAGGATGGTCCTCGGGGAGACGGAGAGGACCCTGAAGGCGATAGACCTCGCAGGGGACGTGGGGGCCGGCCGCGTAAGGGTCTTCGGGGGGAGGATACCGGAGGGGATGGGCCGCGACGAGGCGATAGAGGTGGTGGCCGAATCTTTGAGGTCCGTTGCCGACCACGCAGCCGAAAGGGGCGTCGTGGTCTGCCTGGAGACCCACGACGACTGGTGCGACCCTGAACATGTGGCCGAGGTCATGAGGAGGGCCGACCATCCCTCTGTCGGGGTCAACTGGGACGTCATGCATCCCGTGAGGAAGGGGTTCGCAACTATGGACTCGGCCTTCCGTGCGCTCGAGCCCTGGATAAGGCACCTACATGTCCACGACGGGTCCAGGAAGACAGGAAAGCTCGTCCCGATAGGCCATGGGGACTACGACCACAGGAGGGTGATAGAGCTTTTGCTTTCGATATCCTACGACGGATACATAAGCGGGGAGTGGATAAACTGGGAGGACCCTTACGAGGTCCACCTTCCCAGGGAGCTCGCCACGCTCAAGCGGTACGAGAGCGAGGTGAAGGTTCGCAACGTGCGATAACGGGAGCGATCACATCCTCAGAGGTGGTCAAAGTTCCCCCTCCGAGAAGACCTCGGCCGAGAAGGCCCAGATCTCCGCGTCCGGGCCCTTCCATGCGTCCCTCGGAAGTCCTGCCTTCAGACAGGTGTGCTCCAGGAACGTCTTGACGTCCCACCCGTATTCGGTGGCGACCTGGGGGAGGAGGAGCCCCTGCCTCCATCCCTTCCTTATTATGAGCCCGTCCCTTCCTATGACTATGTCCTTTATATCCTTGACCCTCCAGAGGGGGGTGAGGACGGATATCTCTATCTCCAACTCCGGGACCTCCTCGGGCCTGACAGGTGGGAAACGGGGGTCCTCCAGGGCGGCGGCCCTCGCCATGTCCCTCACAGCCTCCCATAGGGGTTTTATCCCCTCTATGTAACCTATACATCCCCTCAGCTCCCCGTGCTTCTTCAAGGTTACGAACGCCCCCCTCCTTTCCAGGAGCTTACCGGACTTCACTTGGAACTCGGGGGGAGGTTCGCCCCTCGTCACCCTCTCGACCGTCCTGCGGGCTATGGTGAGCAGTGTCCTCTTGTCCTCCTCGCTCAGGCCGAGCTCCACGCCGACCCTCTTCTTCCCCTCCTCACCTCCGGCCCCGGACCTATACACCGCTATCGCTGAATACCCTACCACATATCCCCCCCTCTCCCCCACCACATCGTTAGAGTTCGTGTGGGTCAAAATCTTGACCTTATCGGCCCCAAGTTCCCTCGCCGCCATAAGCATAGCAGCTATAGGACCTCCGCCGCAGGCCTGGTACTCCCCGCTCAGGAGCCCCTGGACGAACCCTTCCGGATCGAACCTGAGGATGGCCTTGAGCGTCTTCTCGTCCGTCCTGTTACACTCCTCGTAGCTGTACCCGTGGTAGAGGTCCGAGCTTGCCACTATGAGCACCTTCTTGCCCTTACATGCCCTCACGATGGCATCCGCAAGGTTCCTGCAGGCCCTGAGGTTCTGTTCCCCCATCACGACGGGCACGACCTTGAGGTCCGGTATGGCGACCTGAAGGAAGGGGAGTTCCACCTCCACGGAATGTTCGTACCTGTGGCCGGCATCCGAGAAAACTATATCGTCCTCGGGGGAGAGCATCTTCTTGGCTACATCCTCCGCTATGGGCACCACCCCTAAGGGCGTCTCGTACCCCCCCTCAGCCCAGATCGAGCTTCCCCTTAAAAATTCCCTGTGGCTCGGTCCTATGACCACCACAGCGTCGTAGCGTTTCCCCATGACCTCTTTGTACGCCACGGCGGCCGTGGGACCTGAATAGGGGTATCCTGCGTGGGGACAGACGAGGCCTACTATCTCCCCTTCCACAGGGACCTTCCTTGCGTTCTCCAACATTTCCTCTACCATCCTCCTGAGGGTGGTGGGGTCGGCCGGATAGAACTGGCCAGCTACCGCCGGCTTGCGGACCTTGGCGGAGGCTTCGACGCTCACGCCGAGGAGCAACGCAGATAGGATGACGAAGCTAACCAACGAACACTCTATCCACATATCGCCCTCCTTGTAAAGTTCCTACTTCCAAACTCCCGGTATCTCCCTGCCGCAGTGTACACAACGTCCGTCCCTCAGGCCCTCGAGCTCGGTCATGTACCCTATCCTGTATATAAGCCTCCTTCCACAGGAAGGACAATATGTGCTCTCGGCTTTGTGCCCCGGGACGTTCCCTATGTACACGAAGTTGAGCCCTTCACCCTTGGCTATCTTCCACGCCCTCTCCAAAGTCTTAACGGGGGTGGGGGGTAGGTTACGAAGTTTGTACTGGGGGAAGAACCTCGTAAAGTGCAGGGGGACGTCCGGCCCGAGGTTCCCCATTATCCACCTGCACATATCTCTTATCTCGTCCGGGGAGTCGTTGAGCGTAGGGACCACGAGGTAGACCATCTCGAACCATATGCCTATCTCCTTGAGGAGGACCAAGGTGTCCAGAACAGGTTTGAGGTGACCGTGGCAGACGTTCCTATAGAACCGCTCGGTGTAGGCCTTGAAATCTATCTTCACCGCGTCCAGGACATCGCAGAGCTGCCTCATGGGCTCAGGGTTTATGTAACCGTTGGATATCATCACGCTGCGTACGCCCCTTTTGTGGCCCTCCACGGCGCAGTCGTACATGTACTCGTAGAAGATCACGGGCTCTGCATACGTGTAAGCTATGCTTTCGCATCCCGTGTAATAGGCGGCCCGGGCTATCTCCACAGGGGAGGCTATGTAGTCGGTGCTCTGCTCCGGGCGGATCTGAGATATCTGCCAGTTCTGGCAGAACTCGCACTCCATGTTACATCCGACCGTGGATATGGAGAAGGCCTTGGTGCCGGGAAGGAAGTGGAACAGGGGCTTCTTCTCTATGGGGTCCACGTGCCATGTGCAGGGCTTGCCGTAGACGAGGGTGTAGTACGTGCCTCCCCTGTTCTCCCTGACGCCGCAGTATCCCCTCTCCTGGTCGTCTATGACGCACTCCCTCGGGCAGAGCACGCAGCGGATCTTCTTGTGGGGAAGCTTTTCGTAATGTCTGGCCTCGGTCAAGGACTCATCTGCGGGGTCGTCCTCCCTGGGGAAGCGGGGGAAGTACGAACGAACGAAACCGGGAAGGAGCGTGGCAGCGGACGCTGACAGTGTGGCCTTGACGAAGCTGCGCCTGGTCCAGAGCATATACCTCACCCCCTAAAACTTTATCTGCATCGCCCTAGGGGGACAAGCCCTTATGCACGCCTCACAAGCTATGCACTTGGAGCTGTCGAAGGAGACGAGCATGGTCTCCCTGTCCAAACTCAAAGCCCCAGTGGGACACATCACAACGCACACACCACAATGGGTACACTTACCCTCGTCCCTATACACATCCTCTCCGAAGGCCTGTATGTGAACCCCCAAACCC
This sequence comes from Candidatus Latescibacterota bacterium, assembly GCA_003645885.1. Classification (GTDB taxonomy): domain Bacteria; phylum Latescibacterota; class 4484-107; order B68-G9; family B68-G9; genus B68-G9. Next base: position 18,086 of record QNCW01000001.1, read on the forward strand.
TTGAGGTAGGATATGCCGGACTCGAGCGCCCGAGGCTCGCCGGAAAGTTCGAAGACCAATACTCCCTCCTCCTGTGGGCTTATCTGTGCCTTCAGGATGTTGAAGGCCAGGTCGTAGTCCTTGACCAGCCTGTAGATTATGGGCTTGTCCACAAGGTGGGCGGGAAACCGAAGCACGAGCTTTCGTGAGGTCACCTTACCTCCTTCGCCCTTGTGAGCCTGAGGTCTCCCAGGACTCCTAACTTGTCCCCTAAGACCACCATCGCTCCCCTCACGCCATCTATCCTTAAGGCCCACTTTATGGCCTCGGATATTTCTTCCGGTTCCCGGACCCTGTTTCCTAATGCGGTGGCCACAGCGTCCGCCAAGGCTCCACCTTCGGCCACCACCACTGCAGCGTCGGCCCTGCCGAAGCTCAGGGAATGTCCCACGGTGCCCGAGGAGGTGCAGACCGAGCAGGGGGTCTCCTCTGGCTTTATTTCTAAGGCCAGCTTTCCCGAAAGAGGGGAACCTCCTGCAAGTATCCCTACCCTCCGTGGACGGGAAAGCGAGAGGAATATGTCCCCACCGTTCTCCACTATGACCTCGCCCGAAAGCTCACAGAGCCTCCTTCCCACGTGTTCGGCTATCGCCCCGGCCACGGCCGCCATAGGCCCCACCTCGGCCTTCTTCCCAGCCTCCGCCATCTCCTTGACCAGCTGAGGGGCATCTTCGCCGACGGGATAAGGGGTCAGGGCCCGGAGGAAGCCCGGGTCCCTTCGTATGTACCTCGCCAACTGCCTCCTCGCCTCCCTCAGGGTCCTGAGGGCTTCCTCTGAGAGGTCTTCTGAGGCCCTTATCCAGAGGTCGCTCTCCCCCAGGACGACCCTGAAGGTGCGGAGACCGTCGTCCGGGACCTTCTCCCTGTAGCCCCTCGGCTCATACATATATCACCTCTATGAGGCTCGGATCGGCGTTTCCCAAACGATGTTGAGGGTCGGAAGCTGTAAGGATGTAGTGCGGTTCCCTGCCCGCCTCCTTGAGGGAAGGAAGGCCCTTCTCCGCCCTCTTCTTCTCTATGATCTGCCAGCCCGTGTAATCCAAAGCTACCACGTCCCTCGAAAGTATCAAAGCCCCGAAGGGCCACGTCCATTGGGGCATGTAGGGAGGGCCGCCCTCGTACTGGGCGAGAAGACCGTCCAGGATGGTCAGGACTGTCTTCTGCCTTATGAAGGGTAGGGTGTTGAGGTCCGCTATGTACGGGTCCCCGGCGTTGTCGTGGTATTTGTTAGGGTTGTGGATGGCACCGAAGAAGTTCTTCATACCCAAGGTGACCCCACATATCCCGTGGTCCTTGAGCACGGGGAGGTTTATGACCTTGGTGCACCGCTCTATCAGGATCCTGCTGAACAGGCTCCCCACCGACATATGCTGTATGAGGGCAGGATAATATCCCACCTCGTCGGTGCCGTAGCACTGGATGTCGTTCCCCCCCCTGTTCGTCCTGTACCCCGCCTTCCTGAGGTCGGCGTCCGCCCTGTCCCATATCACGATGTCCTTGGGCCTCACCCCGGCGGAGATGAGCCTCTTAGCGACGGCGCCCACAAGCTCCTTTCGGGTGGACATCCCCCTCCCTGCGAGGCAGTTTACCTTGAGCCCCACGACGTCCCCGGGTCCGACCAGCTCGGGCCACACGTCCTTCGCCTTCGCCCCGAAGAGCGCCTCGATCCCTCGGTCCAGGAGGACCCCGACCGCCTCCTCGTCCAACCTCCCCTTCCCGACGGATACCACCACGCGGGACCTCGTGCCTGCGAGGGCGGGAGGCAGCAACCCCGGACCCAGAGCTGCCCCGACCCCTAAGGATATGGCCCGTTTCAGGAACTCCCTTCGGTCCATCGTTTCGAATGTAATATACAAGGAAAGGACAGGAATTGTCAAGCCGATCGAAGTCGATGTCCTTAATAAATGTGAGGCCGGGGCGTACACCCCGGCCTCGAGGAGCTAAGGGTTGACCCTATTTCTCCACCACTCCCAGAGCTCTTCGTCGCTCCCGTAGGCCGCGAAACCCCTCACCACCTTCACGAGGATGCGGGTCAGCTCCGCCACGGTGGTCTCTAAGACTTTCACCCTCTCCTCCAACTCCCGGGCCGTACAAGGTTCCTTAACCTCCCCCATCTCTCCTTCCTTTCTGCTGCTCCTCGGTTCGACTTGACCTTACCTTTAAGTCCGGAAGATAGCAGTCTCCCTTCCTCATGTCAAGGAATTTGTGATGACCTCAGCATCTCCTCCAGATCAGATATCGCCTCCTGCACCTTCGGGCTCAGTCCCGTCCCGAACCTTATGTCCTCGGGCTGGACACCTAAGATTACGGTCCTTATGCCCTCCCTTTCCAAAAAATCCACAAGGGGCAGGATGGAGGGCCCATGCGTCGAGAACCCGAGGCCCTCCACCTCCTCCCTTTCTATCTTCCTTATCTCGCCGGGCCTTCCCCCGAAGTCCACGGCGTCCACGATCACGACGACGTTCGGTCCGAGGTCCAAGATCTCCCCTAAAAGGTTTTCGGGCGCGCTTCCCCCTTCCAGGACGGGGAGCTCGTCCTTCAACCTCCTGGCTAAGACGACGCCGAGGCCGTCGTCCCTCCTAAGCTCGTTCCCTATCCCCAATATCACGGCCCTCTCGCCGGGCCTCAAACCTATTCCCCCTTCCATACTATGAGGCGTGTGTTGTAGCGCTCTAAGTAGTCCCTGTGTTCCGGGTCGTCGGGGTAGGATTCCCCCTCGGGATAAGGGTAGGTGCTCATCCCATGGAAGGGGAGGGGGTCCACCGTCCAGGTGTAGGCGGACCAGAGGTCGGTGCTCTTTCCGAAGCCGTTCGCGTAGAATACGAAGCTCCTTTCCCATCCCTCGGGGACCGGGAGGACCCCGAACTTCAGGGCCACCTCGTCGCCGTGTCTCATTATCACGAACCTGTCGTCCACGTCCTTCAGGAGCTCCTTCACATCCCCGTATCTGGTGTAGTACCCTGTTATGTCCCTCCAGTTATACCTCGGAGTTAAGAGGGCCCTCCGGTAGTCGTAAACCTTCGGCTTCCTTCCGTCCGGGGAATAGTCGTACGGGTACCCGAGCCACCTCAGCACTGCCTCCTCGAGGGGGAGTTCCCGAACTCGGTGGGGGGGTTCGGAGGAGGTGGTGTCCACAAGAATTTGGTCCCAATAGATTTGATAGTTCGTCGTTATGCGGAGGCGGCAGTCGTGGGGAGGAAGCTTTCCCGTAAGGTCAAATACCATGGGCTTCGGCTCCCCCGCAGGGGCTCCCATGTCCTCCGTCACGACCTTCCATCCTCCCCTTCCGTCGGGGACCTCGAGCCTCGGAGGCATGGGACTTATTCCGGCCTGCCACGCCGCCAGGTTAGCTGTGGAGGACATGTACTCCAGCCATCCGTAGGCCACAAGGAGCATCCTTCCAGCGCCCGAGAGGTCCCCGAAGTCCAGGGTCAGGGTGTGAACCTTTGCGTAGCCCTGGAACCTTTCCAGGGGTACATCCGGGTAGAGCCTGTCCCTGTGCATCACGAGGTCGGTGACGTCCCTCCCCCTGTAGTCCACTGCGTTCCTGGGATGTACAGGGTTGCGTACGAAGTAAAGCCGGAACTCGGGGTACGGAGGAACGCTCACGAACCTCTCGTTGGGATAGACCTCCCATCCCGGAGGATGGTCCACGGCCAGAAGCTTCACCTGGTCCAAGAGTATGACCTCCTCAAGCTGGCTTGCTACCCTCAGGTCGTAGATTCCTCCGATGGGCCTCAGAAGTTTCCTGGGGATCGGGACATATTCGTCCGGATCCGGTAGGGCGTACACTCCAGGTCTTATCAGGTATCCCGAGTCACCTGCGCCGTTGAAGTCCGTAACATAGTGTATTTCCCTCCCGTCGTTTACGTAGAGTATGGGACAGGACGTACCCTTCCTATCTATCTCCACGAGGTTCGTATCCCTCCGGGCTGGAACCTCCATTTCGGTCTGCCTCACGCCGTCCGGCCAGAGGGCCCTGAGAAGGTCCACCTTCGAGTTCCTACCGAGCCCGAAGCTCAGCACCCCTCCGGGGCTCCAGGAGTCCCCCCTCGCCTCCTTCTTCTGCCAGAGCGAGCCGGTCTTGACCTCGAGCTTAGTGCCTATGCCCTGGCGGTTGCATCCCCTGCCCACGAGGCGCACCACGAGCCAAGAGTTCTCGTTCCCCCCTTCGTTCCTGAAGAGCCTCACCCCTCCTCCGTAGGAGACGAGCGCCACGTCCTGGTCCCCGTCCAGGTCGTAGTCCCCTACGAGGGCCTTCTTAACGCCGGGAACGGAGACCTTCGGGAAGGCCTCCTCGTCCACCTCGAAGTTCTTCCCCATCCTGTTCCTGAGGAGCAGGGGCCTTCCGTCACGGGATACGGCCAAGATGTCCATGTCGCCGTCGTTGTCGTAGTCCAAGGACGATACAACTTCGGCGGAGAAGCCTTCCGGCCAGGGGAGGGAGACGGGGATGTACCTTCCGTCCCTCAGGTAGCGGTATAGGACAGGAGGTTCCCCCGTACTACCTACGACCAGGTCCATGAACCTGTCCCTGTCGTAGTCGGAGATCGCCGCAGAGAAGCTCCTTCCTGGGGAGGCGATGCCGGCCTCCTCGGCCATGTCGGTGAACGTCCCGTCCCTGTTGTTGCTGAAGAGCTGGTCCGGTTCCCCGTCGTTCAGGACGAAGAAGTCTACATCCCTGTCGTTGTCGTAATCCGTGAAGACGACCCCCCTGCTACGGCGTGCCCCTCCGATCCCTGCCTCCTGGGTCACGTCGGTGAATGTCCCGTTGAAGTTGTTTCTGTACAATGTGTTCCTGTCTCCGTAGTTGACCACGAATATGTCCAAGTCCCCGTCGTGGTCGACGTCGGCAAATGCGCAGGCCACGCTCCAGCGTGGGTCCCCCACCCCTGCCTCCTGGGTCATGTTGGTGAAAGTCCCGTCCCCTTCGTTGCGGTAGAGCAAGTTGGGTCCGAAGTTGGCCACATAGAGGTCCAGGTCACCGTCGTTGTCGTAGTCACCCCACACGGCGTCCATCCCCAGCCCTTCGTCCCCCACTCCTGCCTTCGGGGTGACGTCCACGAACCTACCTTCCTCGTTCCTGAGCAGGACGTTGGCACCACATCGGACGATGTACATGTCCAGGTCACCGTCGCCGTCGTAGTCGCCCCAGCATGCGTTCCCTCCGAGCGGCTCGACTACATGCTCCCTTAGCCATTCCTCCGAGGCATCCTTCGGGACCTCCTCCGGGACCCTGCCGGGAAGCGGGAAGGAGGGCACTCCGGCCTCTTCGGTCGCATCCACGAACTTCACGGGGTACCTCTCGTCCGGGGGAGGCTTCAGGAGCGATGGGTCGGGGAGGGCCTCGGCGTACTTGCCCTGCTCTAAATACCTCACCCCAGCGGTGGGCTTGAGCCCGAGGGCCCTGAGCCTCCTGAACTTCTTCATGTGCCTTTCGGCCTCCTCGTACCTTCCGAGCCTCCTGAGTTCAGTTGCGAGGTTGTAATGGGCGGATATGTTGTTGGGGTCGAGCCTCAGGACCTGTTCGTAGGCCTTCACCGCTGCCTCGTGGTCCTTGAGCTTGGAGAGCACTATCCCCAAGTTGTGCCACACGTAAGGGTCCTCGGGGTCCTTCTTGAGCACCGTTTCGAACTCCATCTTGGCTTCTGGATACTGGCCCCTGATCTTATATATAAGACCCAAGTTATAGTGGGCGTAGGGGTTGTCGGGGTCCAGGGAGAGGGCCTCCTTGAGTTCCCTCACGGCGTCATCGTACCTGCTCATCTGCACGTACGCTATGCCCAGGTTGATGTGACCTATGACGTAGTTCGGATGTAGCTTCAGCACCTCCTCGAACTCCCGGGCGGCTGCTGCGAAGTTGTTCTGCTCCATGTATACCACCCCGAGGTCGTTGTGGCGGGTGACCTCCGCCATGTCCCCTCCGAACAGGACCGAGGCGATGACGAGGTACAACATATCTCCTCCTTCACTCCGGCACGACAGCTCCCAGGACGTAGGGCCCCGAGAGGTACCTCCGGGCGGCCCTGAGCACATCCTCGGCGGTGACCGCATCTATAAGTTCGGGATATATCTCCACGAACCTGTACCCTAACCCCGTAAGCTCGTACTTGGCCAGGAGGGACGCCTGGTCCATGTTCCTCTCCTGGGACATCAGGAAGGTCCCTTTAATGTAGGTCTTGGCAGCCTCGAGCTCTTCCTCCGGGACCTGCTCCTCGACCATCCTTTCCACCTCTCCAAGCACAACTTCCTTGGCCTCCTCGAAACGCTCCGGCCTCGTGCCCAGGTATATCAGAAATAGGCTCGGCCCCTCCATAGCTATGTAGCTCGAGCCTATCTGATAGGCGAGCCCCCTCTCGTCCCTGACGGATACGAAGAGCCTGGAGTCCATCGCTCCACCTAAGATGGCGTCCAGAACCTCCAGGGCTGCGAAATCCCGGTCCGAAACCGGCGGGGCTGGGTAACCAAAGGCGGCCCAAACTGCTCGGCTTTCCCTCTGCTCAAAGGTTTCGCTGGATTCCTCCCGGCCGGGAACCTGTCCGGGCGCAGGTTCGGGGAGCGGCCCCTCGGGCAGGTCCGCCAGGTTCTCCTCCACCTCCTTCAAAAACTCCCCCTCCGGGAAGTTCCCCACCGCAGCCAGGACCATGTTGTTCGGGACGTAGAACTTCCTGTACCACCCCACGACCTCTTCCCTTGAGAACTTGGACACCGTCTCCGGATAACCCAATACGGGCTTGTGGTGAGGGTGCTGGCCGTAGAAGGCCTCCCTCATAAGGTCAACGGCCCTGGTAAGGAGTCGGTCCCTTCTTGCCTTTATCCTTTTGAGGGCCATCTGCTTTTCCTGTTCAACTTCGTCCTCCGGGAACTTGGGATGGAGCACGACGTCGAAGAGCAACTCCAAGGCCTCCTTCCACCGGTCCTTCGTGGCTAAAAGCGAGATGTATCCGTACTCCCGGAACGCCCCCGAGGAAAGCTTGGCGCCCAAGGACTCTATCTCCTCCGCAAGCTCCTCCGCAGTCCTGGATTCCGTTCCCTTCAGGAGAAGTCGTTGCGTTATATCGGAGAGTCCCGCCTCCTCGTCCCTCTCGTAGAGGGGCCCCATCCTCAGGAGCACCTCCACCGCAACTATGTCGTTGGCCCCTGATGGCTTGGTCAACACCACGAGGCCGTTTTCGAATGTAACCTTTCTGACGGCAGGCTTTTCGGCCTTAGTTACGGCAAAGAGCAGCCCGAAGGCCAGCAGAAATTTGAGCATGCCCCCTCCTGCGAACGTCCGCCCCTAAAGATACGGACTTTCGGGACCAAGCGCAAGGTTGACATCGGAGGGGGGTTTTGTTATATTTTCTTGGGAGGACGATATGAGACCTGAAGATCAGCTCATAGAAAGGCGCAGGGAAAAGCTGGCTAAATTAAGGGAGATGGGCGTAGAGCCTTATCCCTACAAGTTCCAGGTCACCCACACCTCCCGGGAGGTAAAGGAAGAGTTCGATTCCCTAAGTTCCGCCCGGGACCCCGTCTCCGTGGCCGGTCGAATTATGTCGGTAAGGGAACATGGAAAGACCTGTTTCTCACACATACAGGACTGGGAAGGGAGGATACAGATATACATAAGGAGGGATGTGGTGGGTGACGAAGCGTTCTCCACGTTCAAGCTCTTGGACATCGGCGACATCATCGGGGTCAGGGGTACCGTCTTCCGCACCCGCACGGGGGAGATAACCGTAGAAGTAGGGTCCTTCCAGGTGCTCTGCAAGAGCCTGAGGCCGCTTCCCGTGGTGAAGGAGAAGGTGGAGGGCGACAGAAGGATAATCTACGACCCCTTCACCGACAAGGAGCAGAGGTACCGCCAGAGGTATGTGGACCTCATAGTGAACCCGGATGTGAGGGAGGTGTTCCGCAGACGCACCGAGACTATACGTGCTCTGAGGAACTTCCTGGACGAAAGAGGATTCTTGGAGGTGGAGACACCCGTGCTCCAGCCGGTGTACGGGGGAGCCTCCGCCAGGCCTTTCGTCACCCACCACAACGCCCTGGACGTGGACTTTTACCTGCGGATCTCCAACGAACTTTACCTTAAGCGACTGATAGTGGGAGGATTTGAGAAGGTGTACGAGTTCTCCAAGGACTTCCGTAACGAGGGTATGGACAGGCTCCACAATCCTGAGTTCACCCTCCTCGAGGCCTATCAGGCGTACGCCGACTATCACGACATAATGGACCTCACCGAGGATATGCTCTCGCATGCCGCCGAGGAGGTCCTGGGCACCACGAGGCTCGTCTACCAGGGCAAGGAGGTGGACCTGACCCCGCCCTGGAGGAGGATCAGGATGTTGGAGGCCCTGGAGGAGAAGGTGGGGGTGGACCCGAGGGAACTTTCGGACGAAGCCCTCAGAGAACTTTGCCTTTCGCAAGGGCTCGATGTGGACGGAGGCATGGGAAGAGGTAAGATGATGGAAAAGCTCTTCGACGAAGTTGTCAAGCCCCACCTCGTGCAGCCCACCTTCGTCATGGACTATCCCATAGAGACCTCCCCCTTAGCAAAGCGCCACAGGGACGATCCTGGGCTCGTGGAAAGGTTCGAACTCTTCGTCTCGGGGATGGAGATAGCCAATGCCTTCTCTGAGCTGAACGACCCCGAGGACCAGATGAGGAGGTTCCAGGAGCAGATGAGGCTTCGGGAGAAGGGGGACGAGGAGGCCCAGGTCTTGGATCGGGACTTCATAAGGGCCTTAGAGTACGGAATGCCACCCACAGGTGGCCTCGGCATAGGGGTGGACAGGTTGGTGATGCTGTTTACGGATATGCCTTCGATAAGGGATGTCATCCTGTTCCCCCACATGAGGCCTGAAAGGTAGATGTGGGCCCATGCCTTCCTACGAGTTCTTCATAGCCAAGCGATACCTGCGCTCCAAGAGGAGGACGAAATTTATATCCCTCATAACCTACATCTCGGTCGGCGGCGTCGCCGTCGGGGTAGCTGCTTTGGTGATAGTGCTTTCCCTTATGAACGGCTTTGCGGGGGAGGTGCGCTCTAAACTTATAGGCATGGACGCCCACATAAGGGTCGGGAGGTTCCACGGCCTTCCGATGTCTGAATGGCACAAGGCCATGGAGAAGGTGAAGGAGGTCCCCCATGTCGTCGGCGTCTCCCCCTTCGTATACGGAGAGGCGATGCTGGCCTCCAAGGGCGTCACGGCCGGGGTGGCGGTCAAGGGTGTGGACGAGGCGACGGTGGACCAGGTCTCCGACCTCGGAAGTTACGTGGTCTTCGGGGAGATGCTTCTGGAACCTCCCGAGGGCCCCCCTGGGGTGGTCCTGGGGATCGTCCTGGCCGACAGGCTCAGGACGACGGTGGGGGACACAGTCTATATGGCCACCCCACAGAGCCTGAGCCCGGCCCTCCTCTCGGTTCCGAGGTTACACAGGTTCAGGGTGGTGGGGATCTTCGAGAGCGGGTTCTACGAATTCGACGCCTCCTTAGCGGTCGTCTCCCTCCGCTCGGCACAGACGCTCTTCGGCGTAGGGGACGCGGTCACCGGGCTCGAGGTGAAGACGGACGATCCCTACAGGGCCGAGAGTGTGAAACGGGACATAATAGGAAAGCTCGGCTACCCTTACTACGTGAGGACATGGGCCGAGATGAGGAGGCACCTCTTCAGTTGGATGACCATAGAGAAGTGGAGCAGCTTCATAGTGCTCAGTCTGATAATTTTAGTGGCGGCCTTCAACATAGCCAGCACACTCATCATGATGGTCCTGGAGAAGACCAAGGAGATAGGCATACTCAAGTCCATGGGGGCCACCGCAAGGAGCATAGGGAGGATATTCATGTTCGAGGGGCTGGTGGTGGGGACCGTGGGCACCGGTGTGGGCGCGGCCTTGGGAGCCCTGCTGTGCTTCCTGCAGGAGAAGTTTAAGCTCATATCCCTCCCTCCCGACATCTACATAATAAACGCCGTCCCGATAGATATGCGCATATGGGACTTCATATGGGTCTCTGCGGCGAGCGTGGGGATATGTTTTTTGGCCTCGTTGTACCCTGCCAGGAGGGCAGCTGCCCTGGACCCTGTGGAGGCCATAAGGTATGAATGACGATGTGGTCCTGGCGGTCCACGACCTTCACAAGACCTACATTATGGGGGATGAGAGGGTAGAGGTCCTCAGGGGAGTCGACATGGAGGTAAAAAGCGGGGAGATAGTATCGGTCGTGGGACCTTCCGGGGTAGGGAAGACCACCCTGTTGCACATAATGGGAACTTTGGACAGGCCCACAAAGGGAAGGGTCCTGATAGACGGCACGGACGTCTTCGAACTTTCCGAGGAGGAAAGGGCCCGGTTCAGGAACCGTGCAGTGGGCTTCGTCTTCCAGTTCCACCATCTGCTTCCTGAGTTCACGGCCTTGGAGAACGTCATGCTTCCGAGGATCATAGCCGGGGACGAACCCGAAAGGGCAAGGGAGGTGGCCGAAGCCCTCCTCAGGAGGGTCGGGCTCTGGGAGAGGAGGAACCACAGGCCGGGGGAGCTTTCGGGGGGTGAGCAACAGAGGGTGGCCGTGGCCAGGGCCTTGGCCAACGAACCTAAGGTAGTTTTGGCGGACGAGCCTTCGGGGAACCTGGACCCCGAACATGGGGAGGCATTATACGGGCTTCTGAGGGAGCTATCCTGCTCCCTGGGCCAGACCTTCGTCATAGCTACCCACAACCCCAGACTCGCCGCTAAGGCCGACAGGGCCGTCAGGCTTTCGGGCGGTAAGGCTGTACCGGTTTCGGCACAGGATTTGCTAAATCTCAGTTGGAAGATCGCAATTTAAGGGGGGGTACACCATGAACCAACCTCCGTATACCGATAACGTCAAACGCTTAGTGCAGTTAGCCCAAAAGGAAGCGGAACGCTTGGGCCACGATATGGTGGGTACGGAACATCTCCTCTTGGCTATACTGAGGCTCGGGGAGGGCGTTGCGGTCATGGCCTTGGTGAATTTGGGGCTGGACTTAGAGTCGGTCAGGCAGGCGGTGGAGAGCGCCGTGCCCCCTTCCAAGGACACCGTCGTAGGTGGCCAGAGGCCTTTCACCCCGAGGGCCCATCAGATATTGGAGCGGGCCGTGGACATAGCCAGGAGGATGAAATCGGAATATACCGGGACAGAACATGTGCTCCTGGCCCTTCTGAAGGACAGGGAGGGGATAGCCGCACAGATATTGGATGCCTTCGGCGTGACCTACAAGGCCGCTGAGGCCGAGATATTGGCCATCTTGAGCGGCAGGTCGGTCAGGAGGAGGGAAAAGGAGAAGAAGAAGAGCAAGACGCCCTTTTTGGACCACTTCGGGAGGGACCTCACCAAGCTCGCCCAGGAGGGGAAGCTGGACCCTACCATAGGGAGGGAGAAGGAGATAGAAAGGTTATCCCAGGTCCTCAGCCGTCGCAAGAAGAACAACCCCGTGCTCATAGGGGAGCCTGGCGTGGGAAAGACCGCCATAGTCGAAGGCCTGGCTCAGAGGATAGTTCGCAGGGAGGTCCCTCAGATATTGGCGGACAAGAGGATAATCTCTTTGGACCTGGGTGCCATAGTGGCCGGGACCAAGTACAGGGGACAGTTCGAGGAGAGGATGAAGGCCATTATGGCCGAACTTCAGCAGAACAAGGACATAATAGTCTTCATAGACGAGCTCCATACCCTCGTGGGGGCGGGGAGCGCCGAGGGCACCTTGGACGCCTCCAACATGTTCAAGCCCGCCCTCTCCAGGGGCGAGGTACAGTGCATAGGTGCTACTACCTTGAGCGAGTACCGCAAGTACATAGAGAAGGACGGCGCATTGGAGAGGCGGTTCCAACCTATACTCGTGGAACCTCCCACGGTCGAGGAGACGATAGAGATCCTCAAGGGCTTGAGGCCCAAGTACGAGGAACACCATAAGGTCAAGATAACCGACGAGGCCCTCAAGGCGGCCGCAGAGCTCTCCGACAGGTACATAAGCGGCAGGTACCTCCCCGACAAGGCGATAGATGTCGTAGACGAGGCGTGTTCGAAGGTGAGGCTGGCTCAGGCCACCCTCCCTCCCGAGATAAAGAGGATGGAGCAGCAGATAGAGGAGATAGAGCGGCTTAAGGCGGCGGCAGCGGAGGCCCAGGACTTCGAAAGGGCGGCGGAGCTCAGGGACAGGGCCAGGGTCCTCAGGGAGGAGTTGGAGTACCGTAAGAGACTCTGGAGCGAGGAGGTCGAATCCAAGGAGGTCCAGGTCACAGAGGAGGACGTGGCGGAGGTGGTTGCCCTCATAACCGGAATCCCGGTGCACCGTCTGGCCAGGAACGAGACCGAGAAGCTCCTCAAGATGGAGGAGGAGCTCAAGAAGAGGGTGGTCGGCCAGGACGAGGCCATAGAGGCCATAGCAAAGGCCATAAGGAGGACCAGGGCTGGGCTTAAGGACCCGAGACGCCCCATAGGCAGCTTCATATTCTTAGGGCCAACCGGAGTAGGTAAGACAGAACTTGCCAAGGCCTTGGCCGAATACCTCTTCAACGACGAGGATGCCCTGATAAGGGTGGATATGTCGGAATACATGGAGAGGTTCTCGACCTCCCGCCTCATAGGAGCCCCTCCGGGGTACGTTGGGTACGAGGAGGGGGGGCAGCTCACCGAGAAGGTCCGCAGGAAACCTTACTCTGTGGTGCTCTTCGACGAGATAGAGAAGGCGCATCCCGACTTCTTCCACCTACTGCTCCAGGTCCTGGACGAGGGGCATCTCACCGATAACTTCGGAAGGAGGGTGGACTTTAAGAACACCATCCTGATAATGACCTCCAACATAGGAACCCGCCATGCGAGGAAGGGCAAGGGGCTTGGGTTCGTGCGGACCGAGGAGGAGGACTACGAAGGGATGAAGGAGAGGATATTGGAGGAGGTAAAGCGAACCTTCAGCCCCGAGTTCCTCAACCGTGTCGACGAGATCATAGTCTTCAGGCCGCTTTCCGAGGAGGCGGTGCTCAAGATCGTGGACATCCTTCTCAGGGAGGTCATAGAAAGGATAGAGGCCCAGGGGATGCGCTTGGACGTGAGCGGAGGGGCGAGGAGCTTCCTGGCCGAGAAGGGCTACGATCCGGTGTTCGGTGCCAGACCTCTCAAGCGCACGATCCAGAAGTACATCTCCGACCCCCTCGCCGAGGAGATGCTCGAGGGGAAGTTCGGACCCGGGGATACCGTACGGGTCGTCCGTCGCGGGGATGGCCTCGCCTTCGTCCGGGTCAGGGGCAAGAGGTCGATGTCCCATGCGGCCTCCTGAGGGGGTGAGCATATATGCTCGTAGGGAGACCTTGGAAGGTGGCCCTGGTGGTGGGGGCCGCCGTGGGATGTTATTTAGGTGTGAGAGCGTTACAGGGTTTAACCCTGCGCTACCTTCAAGGATTGGCCTCCTCGAAGCTCGGAAGGCGGGTTTCGGTGGGTTCCCTCCACATAGGTCTGGGGACGTGGCACCTCAGTGATGTGAGGATATCCGACCAGGTACAGATCCCCCTCCTCAGGTTGAAGTACCGCCTCCTTCCTTGGAAGGTCACGGAGATATCCCTTTACGGTCCGATCCTGAACCCCAAGGGTGGACCTCCAGTACTCAGGCTGCATCCCCCACCCGTCCCCCTGAACTTCCGGCGGGGAAGGCTTCCCCCGTGGGCGGAGGACCTATCCGGTCGGATCTACGCAGATGGGGACACCGTAAGGCTGGAGATGGAAGGTTCTTTGGGGGATGGGGCCTTTTCGCTTAAAGGGCACATGGATGGGAAGTCAGGGACGGGCAGGATGGAGCTTACTGCAAGGGAGGTAGATTTAAGGTCCCTCCCGAAGGAAATCTCATCCTGGGCCCCCTCCGGCCTCCTCTCCCTTAGGGCCGAGCTTTTCTTGAAGGATTTTTCGCCCTGCAGGGCGGCCTTCCGTATGCAGGGAGAGGACTTAACCCTTAAGGGCCTGAGCCCTCTTTCAAGGGTGTGGCTGGAGGGCGAGTGGGACGGAAGGTGCATGTTGATACGAAGGTTGAAGGGCATAAGCCAAGGGAGGTACTTCGAGGGGGAAGGGAGGATAACGGACGAGGGCCCGGACCTACATATCCTCATCCCCCAGTTCGAGCTGGCCTCGGCCACCGATGGCTTTCTGAATGGAAAGGGGGACATAAGGTTAAAGATAAAGGGGACTTGGGAAGGGATGAACATCACCGGACGAGGGAAGGTACCCATCGCCCTTCTGGGAAGGGTGCGGATGGAGGACGTCTCCTTCTCCTTCCAGCAGGAGCCCGGCCTCTTCAGGTTGAGCAGGGCATCAGGCTATATAGGAGGTGGAAGGGTTGAGGGATGGGGAAGGTTCCCCCGGAAGGGTCCTTCGAGGTCCAGCTGGAGGATCGAGGGGGTGGAGGGGGAGGCCCTGTGGGGGTTCCTTCTCCCGAAGGTGAGGTTGCCCAAGGGGAAGATATGGGGGACCTTGTACTGCAAGGGGGAAGAATGGAGGTTCGTCCTGGACCGGGCCGAGCTCGTATGGAGGGGGAGGGTCCTCCCCACGCTCAGGGGCGTCCTGAGGAGGGAAGGGGGGCAGGTGAAGTTTCGTATATCCGGCCCTGGGTTGGAGGCCGCAGGGCAGGCGACGAAAGGAGGCTTTAAGGTCTCCCTAAGGGTGGAGGGAAGCCATCACCTGGCCGGGAGGGACCTTCCCCTGACCGGCGAACTTACGGCCTCCAGTACCGACGACGGTCCTATCGTGGGACACTTACACATAAAGGGCCCCTTCTGGGAGGCGGCCGGGCCCTACGAACTACTTCCCCGAGGAGAGGAGCTCGTCCTCCTGCTCAAAAGGGGTTCCGTTTACATGTCCGGCAGAGCTATTCCCTATCGAGGTGCGGTCAGGGTGGGCCCCGGGGGGGTGGTTTGGGATTTGGAGGTCGCCGGTGGGAAGCTCTCCGGAAGGAAGGAGGAAGGCGAACTCCTCGCCTCTTTGGACGACTTCTCCTTGGCTTGGTTGGGCCTTGAGGGGAGTCTGTCCGGAAGGGTGAGGGCTTACGGGGGCTCGGGTGGAGGGAGCTTAACTTTGTCCAACTTCGGGCTTAAGGGAAGGGGAGGGATGGAAGGGAGCTTCCGGTTCGGGTGGGACGAAGAAGGTCCGTGGCTTGAGGGGACGGTTCAGGACCGATGGGGAACTTTGGGCGAGGTCTCCTACAGAGGGGGGGAATTCCGGGCCGTGGGGCTGGACGTAGAGATCTCCAGGATAGCCCAGCTCCTTCCTCTGCAAAGGAGGCTTAGGGGGATGTTCTCCTACGATGTGGAGGTTTCGGGAAGGGACTACAAGGCCCACGTAGAGGCGGTGGGCGTCCGGTTCGGGGAGGTGGGGATAGGCTACGTGGGAGGGGAGGTCAGGGGAAAGTTGGACGGGAACGCCATGCTCAGGCTGAAGCTCTCCGGCGAAAGGATGAAAGGTAAGGCGGAGGGGACCTTAAAGGATGGAACCTTGGACCTCAAGATGAGCTTGGAGGGGGACCTCCTCTCCTCCCTCCTCGTGTTGGGAGGTGGCGTGAAGGCCTCCGGGTACGGCAAGTTGGAGCTTGCCCTTGGAGGACCCTACGACTCCCCGAAGTTGAAGGAGTTCAACCTCTCTTTAAAAGATGGGAAGATCTCCTGGGGTCCCACCGAAGTCCGTAACATCGTCGTAGAGGCCCGCATGGAGCCGGACGGCTTCCTGAAGGTGGGTAAGTTCGAAGCGAAGCTCGACGGCGGCAGGTTGGAGGTCTCAAACAGGAGGGGGGAGAGGCCCCTTAAGCTGGAGGTGCTGGGGGGCGTGAACCTCGGCGTCCTACAGTTGAACACCGGCCCATCGGGGATAGAACTCCACATCCCGGGCATCATGTCCCCCGGGAGGACGGGGACCTTCGTGTTGTACGGAAGGAGGCCGGACGAACCCTTCCTGATAGAGGGTCCTTCCTCCTTGCCGAGGATGGTCGGGACGGTCCTCCTGCGCAACGCCGAGATAACCTATCCCCCTACGGGAGGGAAGAGGCCCTCGATCTGGGATCGGACCGATTGGGACCTCACCCTCGTGGCCGGGGAGGAGGTATGGTACCTTAGGGACGCCATCTTCGGAGCGGGGGCCAGGCTCAGGATAGAGGAAGGGGACAGGTTAACCCTGCACGGTTGCCCTGCGAGGGGAGACTTCTGGGTGGAGGGCAGCTTAAGGGCTACCTCAGGCACTATCTTCTATTTGGACAAAGAGTTCTGGGTGGAGGAAGCCGGAATAGAGTTCAACACCAAATATGGGGTGGAGCCCATAGTGTACGGGAGCGCTGAAACGAAGGTCAGGGACGAGAACACGGGAAGGGAACTTCCCGTATACCTCCGGCTTTACGCCTGGGACCCTAAGACCGGAGCGAAGCTGGAGCGGGCTCCCCTGAACGAATGTTTCTTGGATGTGGAAGTCCCCCCTTCCTGGGACATCTCTAAGGAAGAGGTGCTCAGGCTCTTAGGATATCCCTTGGAGGAGTACCCCAGGAAGGTGGCCGAAGCGCTGGGGATAGGCGTAGAGGACAGGGTCTTCCGCTCCCTCCTCTCGCCCATAGAGTACCGCCTCAGGAGGGCCATAGGCCTGGACGTGTTACAGATTCAGCCCTCCCTTATGAGGAACCTCCTCGCCCCTTCGGGCCCTTCCCTCACTTCCCTGCTTTACGGGACTAAATTTACCTTGGGCGAACGCATAGGTACGAGGGGTCTCCTGTTCTACAGGGGGGAGCTGGAACCTCCTAAGCCCCCCTACGGGGAGCTATGGAGCGTGCAGCACCTCTTAGGATTGGAGTACAGGCTGTGGACGGACACATGGCTGAAGCTCGAATACTCCTACGATCCCCTCTCCGGGCAAAGGGACAGGCGAGTGGGACTTCGGCACAGGATATGGTGGTGATGTAACTTAGGAGGCAGACCATGATGGTAGTCCTACTTTCCTTCGTCGTGGCATGGGGTTCGGATATGAACATAACGGAGATCGAAGTAAGAGGGGCCGCCAGGACGGACACGGCCTTGATATTGGAGGCGTCCGGACTTTCCCCGGGGCAGGAGGTCACGCTGGAAAAGGTCCAAAGCGCCATCCGCAGGCTTTACGCCCTCGGACTCTTCAAGGATGTACGCATATGGGCCGACGAGGACTCCGGGGGCGTTAGCTTGACCGTAGAGGTCGAGGAGAACCCTGTCCTGACCGAAATATCCTTCGAGGGCAACAAGGCCCTCAAAGAGCGGGAGCTCAGGGATGCCCTCCACTTTACGGAAGGGCAGGTCGTAAGCTCCAAGGTGATACACGACGGCCGGAGGTCCATAAAGGAACTGTACGAGGACAAGGGATACCTCTCAGCGGAAGTCAGGGCCGTGGTGACCCCTGCAGGGAAGGGCAGGGTCCGTCTTACGTATCTGATAGACGAGGGGAAGAAGGTCAGGGTGAAGAGGATCAACTTTATAGGAAACCAGGCCTTCGAGGACGGGAAGTTGAAGAAGCTCATGAAGACCAAGGAAGCTCGGTGGTGGAGGAAGGGGGAATTCAAGGAGGAGGTCTACAGAACCGACTTGGATAAGGTCCTGCAATTCTATAGGAACCACGGGTACAGGGACGTTCAGGTGGTGAAGGACAGCATATATTACGACAGTTCGAAGCGCAACCTCTTCGTAGATATTTACCTCAAAGAAGGCCCTCGGTATCGCTTCGGCAAGGTGACATGGGAGGGCAACGAGGCCCTAACCGACGAGCAGTTGAAGGCCCTTCTGGATTTGAAGGAAGGGGAAGTGTACGACGAAGGAAAGTACGATCGTATCTATCAGAGCCTCCTTTCCGCGTACCAGGAGAAGGGGTACATATCGGCATCCGTCGACAGACGGGAGAGCATAAGGGGGGACACTCTGGACGTCCACTTCGTGATCCAGGAGGGCCGGCCGTCCAGGGTGCACAGGATAATGATAGCCGGTAACCGCAAGACCAAGGACAAGGTGATACTCAGGGAACTGGTCCTGGTTCCGGGGCAGGTCTTTCGAAGGTCGGACCTCGAAAGGAGCATAAGGAACCTATACATGCTCAACTACTTCAGCAGCGTGACGCCGGAGCCCAAGTTCTTGGAGGACGGAGATGTCGACCTCCTCATAAGGGTGAAGGAGAAGCCCACGGGCCAGGCGTCCGTGGGCCTGGGATACAGCGAGCAATATAAGCTCATAGGTACGGTCGGCCTCATGATCCCGAACCTCTTCGGAAACGGCCAACAGTTGGACCTCACCTGCGATCTCGGAAGGCGTAGGGAGGTCCTGAGGTTCGATTTCACGGAACCCTGGCTACTGGACACCCCGACGAGCTTGAGCTTGGAAGTTTACCACATCCACGATAAATCTTACACCGACTTCCACGAAAGGCGTACTGGCCTTTCGCTCAGGCTCGGGAGGAGGCTGAGCTGGCTGGACGAGTACTCCCGCCTCTACGGAAGGTACAGGCTCGAGGAGGTGGACTACCCCTACATAGCCCCGGATTCGGTCTACACCGACCCGTACGGCCTCAGGAAGAGAAGTTGGCCCGAGAGGGCCAGCAGTGCGGGAATTACCTTCCTCAGGGACAGCAGGGACCTCCCGGAGTTCCCCACGAAAGGTTCCATCCTTTCCCTCTCCGGTGAGTGGGCCGGCGGTCTCCTCGGGGGGGAGGAAGCGTATCAGAAGTACAAGCTCGACTGGGAGGTCTTCGTGCCAACGTTTTGGAAGTTCGTGCTCGTCCTGAGGGGAAGGGCGGGGTTGGTGGACGAGCTGGGTGGGAAGGGATACATCCCGTTCGGGGAAAGGTTTATGCCGGGAGGGGTGAGTTGGGACGGGATGATAAGGGGATACGAAGACAGAAGCGTAGTGCCGTACGAGGACGGAAAGCCCATGGGTGGGAGGACGGCCTTGATCCTCAACCTGGAGTACCAGTTCCCCATCGTGGAGGGGCAGCTCTACGGGCTTTTGTTCGCCGATGCTGGGAACTCCTGGAGGGATTGGAAGGATGCGCATCCGCTTAAGCTTAAGCGTTCTATAGGATTAGGGGTAAGGCTTGTGATGCCCCCTATGGGCACCGTAGGGTTCGACTTCGGGTACAGGTTGGACGAAGTTAGGGACGATAGGGGAAAGGTTCTGCAGCCCAAGGGTAAGTGGAACACCCACTTCCAGCTCGGAAGGCAATTCTTCTGAAAAGGAGGAGAACATGAGGGTGGTCGTTCTGATGATAGTTTTGGGACTCTCGATCCAATCCGCTTGGGGCAAGGTCCTCAGGATAGGTTACATCAACTCGGATAGGATACTTTCCGAGTACAAGGAGTTTGCGGTCGTACAGGAGAAGATAAAGAGGATGGAGCAGCAGTGGGAACAGGAGGCCAAGGCCAAAAGGGAGGAAATCCGCAGGCTCGAGGACACTTACGAAAGTCAAAGGCTGCTTTTAAGCGACGAGAAGAGGATGGAGATGGAAAGGGAGATCAACCGTAAGTATCAAGAATATCAGGAGTTTTTAAACGAAATCTTAGGGCCCGAGGGCAAGAGGGCCAGGAAGATCCAGGAACTATCCAAGCCTATATACGACAAGATAAACTCGGTCCTCGCTAAGATAGCCGAGGAGGAGGGACTGGACTTCATCTTCGATGTCTCGGTTCCTGCCGTGGTCTTCGCCCGTCCAGAATACGACCTTACGGATAAGGTCTTAGAATATTTGAACAAAGAGAAGTGAAGGGGTTGACCTTAGACCAGGTGGCGAAGCTTGTGGGCGGGGAATTGGTGGGGGACGGCTCGGTCCCCATCTTCGGCATCGCCCCCCTGGACGAGGCCGGGGAGGGGGACCTGAGCTTCGCCGATACCAGGCATGGGGAACTGGTCCGCACCACTAAGGCCTCCGCCCTCATACTTCCGGCCGAGCTGAAGGACGAATTCCCCGGCCCCAAGGTCATCTCTCCCAACCCATACTTGAGCTTCCAGAGGGCCATGCTCCTCTTCTACGGCCAACACACCGAGCTTCCCAGGGGGATACACCGGACTGCGGTCGTGGGGAAGGGCGTGGTCTTAGGGGAGAGGGTATCCATAGGGCCGTACGCGGTGGTCGAGGAGGGTTGTGAGATAGGGGACGGGGTGTACATAGGTGCAGGATGTTACGTAGGCCCGAGGTGTAGGATAGGTCCGGGTTCGAGGCTCTACCCGCATGTGGTGCTCTATCCGGATGTGGAACTGGGAAGGGAGGTCGTCGTACACAGTGGGACGGTGATAGGGGCCGACGGGTTCGGGTTCGCATTCGACGGGAGGGAGTATCACAAGATACCGCAGGTGGGGAGGGTGGTGATAGAGGACGGCGTCGAGATAGGGGCGCAGGTCGCCATAGACAGGGCGACCTTAGGGTGCACGTTGGTAGGTAAGGGGACGAAGATAGACAACCTCGTACAGGTGGCCCATAACGTGAAGATAGGCCCCCACACCGTGATAGCTGGACAGGTCGGGATCTCCGGGAGCACTAAGGTAGGGGCGTACGTCCAGGTAGGGGGGCAGGCGGGGTTCAAGGACCACATAGAGGTGGGGGAAGGAGCCAAGGTGGCCGCACGGTCCGGCGTGACCAAGTCCGTGCCCCCAGGAACCCAGGTCTCGGGCTACCCTGCGAGGCCCCACAGGAGACAACTGAGGATAGAGGCCGTCCTCTCCAAGCTCCCGGAGCTTATGAGGCTCGTGATGGAACAGCAGGAGAGGATAGCCCGTTTGGAGGAAATCCTTGGGAAGGGAGAGCAAGATGTTGAAGAAGCAGAGGACGATAGGTAGGTCAATCTCTGTGGAAGGGATAGGTCTCCACACGGGGGAGCATACCAAGGTCACCTTCCATCCAGCTCCCATAAACTCGGGCATAACCTTCGTACGCTCGGACCTTCCGGACAGGCCCAAGATACCGGCGGACATAGACTACGTGGTGGACATATCCAGGGGGACCACCTTGGGGGTCGGGAAGATTCAGGTTCGCACGGTGGAACACCTCTTGGCAGCCCTGGTGGGGCTCGAGATCGACAACGTGGAAGTCGAGATGATGGGCGAGGAACCTCCGGTCGGGGACGGAAGCGCCCTTCCCTTCGTGGAGGCGCTTTTGGAAGCTGGGATAGTTGAGCAGGACTCCCCCAAGGATTACATAGATATAGAGGATGTGATATCCTACGATCTGGAGAAGAGCAGGGGGGTGGAGCTCGTCGTGCTCCCGTCGGACGACCTCAAGGTGACCTTTATGAGCGACCCTAGAAACCCCGCGGTCGGGACCCAATACACGGTCATGTTCTCCTTGGACGAGTTCGTAAAGGAGTTCGCCCCGGCCCGTACCTTCGCCTTCTTAAGCGAGATCCGTTCCCTGAGGGAAGGGGGACTCATAAAGGGGGGAGGTCTGGACAACGCATTGGTCATAGTCGACAAGGAGATAACCTCGGACGAGCTGGAGTACCTTAAGGAGCTCTTCGGGATAGAGGAGGACGTCTTCGTCGGAAGGACCAACATTCTGAACGATATACCACTGCGTTTCCCGAACGAGTTCTGCAGGCATAAGGTCGTGGACCTCTTGGGCGACCTCGCCCTTTTGGGGGCTCCCCTCAAAGGACATGTCATGGCAGCAAGCTCAGGACATAAGGCCAACATAGAGCTGGTGAAGCGCATCCGACAGGTATACAGGAAGAGGAAGATGATAAGCAAGTATCAGCCCAAGGAGGGTAAGGGTTCCGTCTTAGATATAACGGCCATCCAGAAGATAATGCCCCACCGATATCCCTTCCTCCTTGTGGACAGGATATTGGACCTCGTCCCCGGCGAGAGGGTGGTGGGGCTTAAGAACGTGACCATGAACGAGCCTTTCTTCCCCGGACACTTCCCAGGCCAGCCGGTCATGCCGGGGGTGCTCATAATAGAGGCTATGGCCCAGGTGGGAGGGGTGCTCCTCCTGAACGGGGAGGAAGATCCGGAGGACAAACTCGTATACTTTATGGGAATAGATAACGCCAGGTTCAGAAAACCCGTGGTTCCCGGGGACCAGCTGCTCTTCGAACTTGAGATGGTGCACAGGAGGAGGAGGTCCTGCAAGATGCACGGAAGGGCCTACGTGGACGGGGACCTCGTGGCCGAGGCCGACCTCATGGCC
>QNCW01000002.1 GCA_003645885.1 Candidatus Latescibacterota bacterium
AAGGTAAGCTCGTGCCCCCTGGCTTGTACATTTACAGGATAGAGGTCGAGGTAGGTGAGGGGGACAGCGAAGTCGCATCTGGGACCCTGGCTGTGGTCTATTAGTCTGCTTTGCTGCTATGCCCCTGCCATCGAGCAAGGAGGAAGGCCCGGGGAAGAACCTTACGAGGTCACGATCAAGTTCTACAAGACCTTGGAGGAATTCGAATCTCCGGGCGTCCCTCTGGCCGATGTGGGGGAGGCCGACAGGTACAGACCTGGCAGTCCCGTATGGGTCCCCGACGATGAGGTGGCCAGGCTCAGGGCCAGGGGAGCCCTCGTGCCCATAGAGGGGCTGAGGGTCGTCCTGGTGGACGGGAACAGGAAGGTTCAGGGCCGCACCGATGGCTCTGGAAGGGTGAGGTTCGAGCTCATCTCGGGGAGGACGTACTACATAAGGGTGTACTTCGGCACGCACGAGTGGTTCAGGAAGGTATTCCTGCTCCCCTTCTGGGTCGGGATGCTCGGGAAGGTTGAGGGTGAGGAAACCAAAAGCTCCATCGAAAGGAGCATATTCGTCTCCCCGAGCGGCGATATAAGGAGGAGGCCGTATTGATCAAGCTTCCCCTGCTGTTGGTCCTCTTCCTCGGAAGTCCATCCGCCCAGTTCCTCTCCAGGTCGTACTATCCCTTCTGGGACGAGGTGTACGAGAACTACGGAAGGGAGGTGTACAGAGATTACCCGCTCAGGCCGGAGAGGAAGATATACGACCCGTTGGGCATATACCTTATAAAGGGGATCGATCTGGTCAGGTTCGAGGAGTTCAGGACCTTGGCTCCTTTCAGGAGCTCTTCCTTGGTGAAGATGGAGGATTACGGGGAAGTGTTCGATAAGCTCGTAATAGCGGACGAAAGCTACATGGGCTGGGCGAACGTGGCGATGGTCGGGAATGCGATAAGGACCAGGTTCACACAGTGCACCCTGAGCCTGGCGAGGTTCAACGGGGTGAGGTGGGACGCATCCTCAAGGAAGAACAGGTTCTCTATATTGGGCTCGAGGATATCCAACCCCCAGATAGGGGAGATGGACCCGGAGATGGTCGAGCATTTCGCACCCCTGTTCATGGAGTTCTTCGGGACCTTCATGTTCGGCGGGCGCTGGGAGGGCACGTTCGGGGACGTGCTGGAGCTTGGTACCACATTTTTGAACCTCCACAGGGCTGACGGGCTCAGGAGGAGGGGCTCCATAAGGGGTGTGGTTCCGAGCATCACACCGTGGATACCGGTGGTATACGTTGTGTTCAGCGATGACTCCCCGGAAGATGGGGGCGGGGCTGAGGTCTACGACGTCCAGATCTTCGTAAACGGGGTCAGGAGGGACGACATAAAGCCCGAGGTCAGGAAGATAAGGGATGTGGTTAGGCTGAGGAAGCCTTTCATGACCCTCAGGGACATCCCCCACATCCGGAGGGACGGTCCGTGGCTCGTCAACACCCTCACGTACTCCTATATGTTCGAGCAGAAGAAGAGGAGGGGGGACGGGGGACTGTTCGCTAAGGATGGGTTTGACCCGGGACCTGAGGTCCCCCTCAGGGCGGACGGAACGGACGTGCTGGTGTTCAAGTACGAGATCCCTTCCGATGCTAAGGCCTTAAGGTTCAGAGCGTTGGTCTCAGGAGATTACTGCATAGATGTCGCATCCGGGCTGAGCTGGGCCTTCACGTGGGAGGACTGGCACAACGTGGCGAGGGCCAGGGGCAAGCCCAAGGGAGGCTCCAACCTGGGATGGGTAAGCTTCGAATATGGCTTCCCGACGGGGATGAGCCTCTACGGAGCAGATTTCAGGCTCAGGCTCGGAGGGTTCAAGATAGAGGGGGAATATTCGAACTACGAGGGGTACTTCCAGCTTCCCGTGCCAGGAGGGAAGAGGAGCACCCTGAAGGGTGGGGTGTACTTCCTCAGGGCGCTCAGGACCTCGCCGAGGTTAGATCTGGGCTTAGAGGTGTTCAGGTTCCTTCCAGGGTACACCACCTCGTTCCCCATATGGAAGGACGACAGGCCTGGGAGGGCAGGGGTGGTCAACTACGAGCTAGTGGACGACAACGACGACCAGGACGAGTGGCCGGACACCTGGGAGAACTGGGACCCCCTCGATCCCCATTACAACCCTGAGGAGCCCGGCCTTCCGTGGGAGGCCCAGATGAACCTGAGCCCCCCCGCAAGGGTGGGGATGGGGGTATATCCCGGTCTGGACGTGGACCAGGATGGGAGGCCCGACTACAGCACTTCGGAGAGCATATTCCTCAGCTACTACGTCGATCCGTTGGGCTACGTTTACGGGGACGACTTCAACAACAACGGTGTCGTGGACGTCAGGGAGGATGACAACAAGCCCGACTATCCATACGATGTTGACAGCCAGGGCGGGCACCTTTTCTTGAGGTTCAGGCCAGTTGAGGACATCGCCCTGAGGTTCGGACTGTACGACGTGAGGAGGATAGCAGGGTGCGGCAGGAACTTCGTGGGGTACGGAGAACTCGGCTACACCCGGAGGTTAAGGTTCGGAGATCTCAGGTTCAACTACATGGTCAAGAGGGTCATGGACGACATCCCGGACGATGTGTACTCGATCGGGAGGTGGTGGCTGGTGAGGCACGACCCCTTGGACATGAAGGACAGCATAGTTCACATATTCTTCCTGGACTCACACCTGAACACCATTAAGGATCTGAACATAACGAACAGGTTAAAGTTTAACTTGAACTTGAAGAGGGACGGGGGCAGGGTTACGGACGTGACGTGGGTCAGCAAGGCCGACTACACTTTCAAGCTCGGGAGGGTCTCGATAAGGCCCATGTTGAAGTATACCTTCGGCAGGTTCAAGAGGACGGACCCTCCCAGGACCGAAGTTGGATATTCCCTCCTCCCCCTCCTCAGGGTGGATGTGCCGCTGGCGCGGAGCTCCAGGCTCAAGTTCGGGCTGAAGGGATATCCCTTCCCCTATATGTCGAGGGACCCGCTCCATCCGGCCGAGGACCTGGATTCCAGGGGGTACGTCATCGTATTCGAGAACAGGAGCAAGTATCTGGGTTACGACGTGATCTTTCAGATCATATCCGAAAGGAGGATGGAGAGGCGTCCTGGGATGGGAAAGGTTGGGGAGAGGGATTACGCAAGGTACGAGGTGAGGGTATATGCTGAGTAGGGCCGCCCTTCTGGTGCTGCTGCCCTCTGCGGCGTTCTGTCAGCTCCTCTTCGAGCCCGGGGAGGAGTACGAGAACTACGGAAGGGAGGACTATAAGAGATATGGTAAGTCCATATTTTACAGGATATTGAATCCAGTATACGATGAGATGGGGGACTTCGTAACAAACGGTGTGGAGATATTCTCGCTGAGGGAGACGCACACCGTATATCCAAGGCCGGGAAGCAGGCTCTGGAAGGGGGAATATTTCTACAAGTACGTGAACGGGCTGGTTGTCTCCCACAACATCTTGGGCAGGAAGTACATGAGCATAGCGGTTGGGGACAACATAAGGACGAAGTTCACCCCCCTTTCCTTGGACATGGCCAACCTGAACGGTATACGCTGCGACCTGGATACAGGTCCGGACAAGTTCACCCTCGTCACATCGAGGGTCGACAGGCCCATATTCAACCTGGACGACAGCAAGACACACAACAAGGAGATACACCTCCCCAGGTACGCCACCTACCTGCTCGGGGGCCACTGGGAGAGGAGGATAGGGACCTTGACCGTAGGTGGGACTTACGTAAACCAGTTCAGGGTGGACAGCATGGTGGGGACCGAGAGGAACAGCCTGAAGGGGACCCTTCCGAAGGATGGCTATCCTGTGGCCTACTTGGTCTTGAAGCTCGCAGATGGCTCGGAACAAAGGAAGGGAGGGGCAAGGATATACGATGTGGAGATATACATGGACGGAAAGAGGAGGGAAGTACCCGTCCTGGTGACCCAGCACGATGCGAAGGTGATAGATCTTGAATATCCGAACGGGGACAGGGGGTTCCCTAAGCCCATACCTCCCTACGTCCAGTTCATCAGGGGCGACCTGCCCACCAAGCCCTTCGGCACATTCCAGGCGGAGGGGAGCAAGTACGTGCTGTACTGGTTCGAAATGCCCGAGGACCTGGGATGCAGGTCGGTGGAGTTCAGGGTGGTAGTTTCGGGAGACTACCTGTTGAGCCTCTCCGAGGTGTACGTGGCAAACCCCTTAGCTCCGAAGACGGACCCCCTAAGGAGGTACGGGGCCACATATTTCTACGAGGTCGCTGGCGCCAAGGGGAGCCCCGAGAACTACAACGACGTGGAGGTTGTAAGGTTCAACTACGGTAGGCAGACCAGCAACACCGTGGCCGGGCTCCATCTCAGGCTCGATTCCAAGGAGCTCTTCGTCAACGCAGAATATAAAAGGCGCTTCGACTTCAGGCAGTTCCTGAACGGGTCCGGCGAGCACTTCCTCTCCACAGCCGATGCCTTCTACGTAAACCTCAAGAGGTATTCCCGCAAGTTCTCGTTCGGAGGCGAGCTGTTTTACATATCCCCCTTCTACAGCACGATGATATCCGTGAACGACCTTTCGTACGCAACCTCTTACCTGAGGAGCATAGACAGCCCGTTTACGGATGCCGAAATGTTCTTGAAGAACAATACATTAGAGTTCGACACCGTGGACGACAACGACGATAAGGACAGGTTCCCTGACAAGTACTTCCTCCTCAAGAAGGCCGACAACAACGGAGTCTTCCCGGGCCAGGACGAGGACATGGACGGAAGGCCGGACGTCAACGAGAACGAGAACGACATCCCGGACTATCTTGAGCCCTTCCTTCTCTACGACGTCAACCCACAGGAGTTCGACTACGGCGACGACATGAACAACAACGGCATCATAGACATAAGGGAGGACGACGACAAGCCCGACTACCCGTACGATGTGGACTCAAAGGGATACCACATCTTCCTTGAGCTCGAACCAACAAAAGGACTTAAGTTTACATTGGGCCACTACGATGTCCGCCAGATCCTGGCCGGGGGTAGGAACGTTGTGAGTTACCTCAAGCTCGACTACTCTAAATACTTACCTTTCCTGGCCGACATCCACCTCGTTAACTTCTCGAAGAGGGTGAGGGACGACATAAAGGACGATGTCTTCCAGTTCCAGCAAGGCATACCTTCTTCCTTCAATCCAGACCCGAGGTCGAGGTTCGGTGTAACGAACATAAGGACGGTCCTGGTCGAGGATAGACTTCTCATGAAGGACAGCTTCGTGAACACTTCCTACATGAAGGTCAGGTTCCTGGGTGTCAAGGGGTTGAACTTCGAGCAGAGCCTTAAGGTGGAGCTTAACAGGCAGTTCCTCGGAAGGTCCAAGAACGACATATGGAGGTGGGCCTACGTGCTCAAGGGGGATTACACGTACAGGTTCGGGAGGTTAAGCATAAGTCCGAAGTTCAAGTACATGGCTTACAGGGTACACGACCGTAAGGATGCCGTCGTGCACGCTCACGAGGCCTACTTCTTCCCGATACTGAGGGTGGACTACACGCTCACGCCGAGGACCAAGATAAAGTTCGGGGCCCAGGGCTTCCCCTTCCTGAAGGGAACGTACAGGGACTTCATAAACAGGTTCAGGGACTACACTTCCCAGGATTACATAATAATGCTGAGCAACATATCCACTTATAGGGGATACGAACTCAGCTTCAATGTCGGCTACGAGGTAAGGAAGCAGACGTATAAGGACAGGAGGAGGGCCTTCGAGGACGTGGATTACGGGTTCTTCTTCTTAAGGTTCATAGTCGGGGTCAAGGAAATATAAGGGGGTGCTCCCCGGGAAAGGAGGAGAGATGGTCAGGCTAACGCTAGCAGGTCTGTTGGCCTTGGTCCTGGCGGGAACTGTGGCCGCCTACGAGAAGCCGGAGGGTGAGGTCCTTGTACAGAGCTGGGGCTTCGAAGCTCCTTCGAGCTGGTACCGAATATGGCCCTTCCAGTTCTTTTACTGGTGGCAGTTCGCCGACACCACCACCTTCAGGGCTGAAAGGGCCGCCCATACCGGGAAGTGGGGCCTCGTGCTCACCCATCCCTCGTGGATACCCGAGGAGCACGGGGGCACCCCGTACGCCATTTGGGGCATAAGCTACATCCCAGGCGCAAAGTACAGGGTGTCGTACTGGGCCAAGAGCGACGGGGTCATAGAGGTCCACGGCGAGATATACTGGAGGTCGGAGCACAAGGATGGGACCTTGGTTTCCTTCGAGCCTTACAAGGGCACAGAATGGAAGCAGTTCTCGTACGAATGGACCGCCCCGACCCTGGATAAGACCGAGGGCAAGGAGGCTTTCCTTGCGGTTTGGTTCTGGCCCAGACCAAAGCGGACGGACGGGGAGGCGTACGTGGACGATGTCGAGGTATGGCTCATCGGGTACGAGCTGCCCGTGGATGAGATGACCTGGGGTAGGATAAAAGCTAGCTTCAAGTAAAATAGTAACTTACGGGGAGCACCCCCTTAAGGGGGCAACATGTGGACGTTGACGGCACTCCTCTTGGTAGCACATGCCTCGGTTCCACCCACCTTCATCCCCAGCAGGAACTTCATAATGAAGCAGGTGGGGGGGTACGAAAACTACGCCTTCACGGGCTACGAGAACTACAAGACCATAAGGTATCCTTATGTCACCTCGAAGAGGCCGATCTACGACCCCATGGGCGACTTCCTGATGAGGGGCATAGATGTCTACTCATGGATAGAGAGGAGGGGGGAGGGATGGGCGTACACGAGGATAAGGAAACCTGCGGTATACAGGACGATATTCGACTACGTGATCATAGGCTCGGACAGTTGGGGAAGTTCATCAGGGAAGATTATAGTGGCCAACGAGATAAGGACCAAGTTCACTCCCCTAACCTTCAACCAGGCCCAGTTCAACGGCATAAGGGCTGACATAGCAACCGAAGACGACAGGGCCAGCTTCATCCTTTCCCGTTTCACGAGGCCGATATTCGCTGGCAGGTATTCCACCGGAGAGGGGTTCTACCCACCGGACATGGGGCTGCTTTTAGGTGGCCACTGGGAGAGGCAGGTGGGGGTGATGACCCTGGGTGCCACCTTCT
This sequence comes from Candidatus Latescibacterota bacterium, assembly GCA_003645885.1. Taxonomy (GTDB): domain Bacteria; phylum Latescibacterota; class 4484-107; order B68-G9; family B68-G9; genus B68-G9. The sequence goes on from QNCW01000002.1 coordinate 7,110, forward strand.
ACAACGCCCACACCTACGATCGTATGTCCTCCCCAGGGGAGGGAGACTTCGTCAGGGGGACCATAAACCAGAACATACCGGTCCCGATGATCGTAGCTGTCAGGGTATCGGACGACTCGCCGGAAGACGGGACGGGGCCGGTTGTGTTCGACGTTAGGGTTTACATAAACGGCCGGATCAGGCCCGACGTCAGGCCGGACGTTATAAAGAGGGATTCCAGGCAAAACTACACGGCCATATGGGAGAAGGACCCCTCGGACCCGACCGGCAAGACCTTCAGGAGGAAGGGCCAATACGCCCTGTTCGTCCCGGCGGGGTACTTCCAGTGGAACAGGGAGAGGTTCAGGGGATGGGAATATCCCCTCTACGCCGATTACTTGTACCGCATGGACATAGAGAGGGGAGAGATATCCCCCGAGGAGATAGCTAATCCAGCCGACCCCAACGAGATGCTCAGGAGGTTCCAGCTCGTAAGGGATTTCCCCATGAGGGCGGACGGGTACGATGTCCTTATGTTCTACCTGGACCTCTCGAGGCTCGGGGAGGATTATATAAGTTCCGTGAGGATGGACCTGCTTATCGGCAACGATTACAGGATAGATATATCCACGATAGGGGCCTCCCAGAGCTTGAGCGAGAAGAGCTTCTACAAGAGGGGGTACACAGAAAGGTACCAGCCCAGCTACTACCAGCTCGTAAGGAGGGCGCCGGGTAATGTGAAGGACCTTTCGAACGTCGGGTGGGTGAGGGTGGAGATAGGGCACCAGACGGGCCTTACGGTGCGGAGCCTGAACTTCCATGCGAACTTCAGGGGGCTCGAGGTGAACGCAGAATATGCAAGTAGCACCCTCTACTTCCAGTACCCGGACGGAAGGCCGGCCCCCCAGACCGAGGACGAGAGGAAGGCGAGACAAGGTAACATATATTCCAGGAAGAGGCTGGGCGGAAGGTGGAAGATGGACGGGAAGGCTTATTACCTCAACCTCCACAAGGAGGGGAGGAGGTTCGGGTTCGGCTTCGAGTACTTCTACATGGGTCCTTACTACACGACCACGATAGTGACCTACAACAGCTACGCAGGGGCTGGAGTCCTGAGCTCCAGGCAGTTCGCACCTTGGGATTTCGTGGAGGACAACGACGACAACGACAGGTTCCCGGACCTGAACTCCCCAGACCCGGTGCCCGGCATAGGAAGCCACGGGTACGAGCCGGACGGGGTCTTCCCCGGCAAGGACGAGGACAAGGACGGCATCCCCGACACGAACAGGAACGGCAACGACCTGCCGGACTACGTTGAACCCTTCCTGATGTACTACGTGGAGCCGGACGAGTACGCATACGGCAGGGACATGAACAACAACGGGGTGATAGATGTCAGGGAGGACGACAGGAAGCCCGAATATCCTTACGACCCGGACAGGAAGGGATACCACGTGTACCTGAGGCTGAGCCCGACCCGATTTTTAAGCCTGACCCTGGGCAGGCTCGACAGCAGGGAGGTGGCGGGAGGAGGGGTGAACAAGGTCAACTATGCTAAGCTCACCCTGGACGTGGCCAAAACCGGTATGGGAAGGGTCTTCGCCGAGTTGAAGTTGAAGGACGTGCGGGACGACATAAGGGACGATGTGTTCAAGTACTCCGAAAAGCCAGGTGGGGTCTACGACCCCATGACCGGATACGGTGCGCTCTACAAGGCCACGTACACCGAGGACCCCTTAGACTATAGGGACAGCTTCGTGAGGACCTTGTACGTATCTGCGGACGTGACCCCCGTCCAGGGGCTAAACTTCCACGCAAGCTTGAAGGAGGAGCTGAACGACCAAAGGTGGCTGTCCGACAGGGTGGGGTTGACAGCGGCCGTGAGCAGGATGGACTACACCTTCTGCTTGGGCGGGCTTAAGGTGACCCCTGCCTTCAAGCTGCAGTGGCTCAAGAAGACGAGGAAGAGCACGAGGGTTCCCCTCATGCACGAGGTCAGGCTTGTGCCCATCTTGAGGTTGAAGTACCAGCTCGCTCCGAAGGTGGCCATCAGGTTCGGGGCTCAGGGGTTCCCCGGGCTGGAGCACAGGTTCCTGAACTTCACCGAGGGGAGGAAGAACTTCAGGGAGAAGACCTACATCTTGGACTTCGTCAGCTCCTCGGAGTACTGGGGATACAAGGTATGGATGAACTTCGGACTCAAGTTCGAACAGAAGGAGTTCGACGACCCCTTCAGGAAGGTCGATAACGTCAAGTACGCTTCCTACTTCGCAAGGGTGGTATTAAGTTACTGATGGAGGGGAGATGGCAAAGTTAATGACCGCCCTCCTGGTCGTGGTCACGGTTGTGCTGACGAGGTTCGCTCCGACCGCTGACGAGCTTAAGGCTTACTTCGAGCAGGCCCAGAAGTTCTACGCCTCCGGAGCGTACGAGCAGGCCCTGGACAAGTACAGGAAGATAATAGAGGTCGAAAGCAGGTTCATAGATAAGTCCAAGGTGTTGGTCTCGGTCGGAGGGATGGATGTCCCGGTCGACGAGGCCGCCCTCTACCAGTCCGGCAACTGCTACTTCAAGCTCTTCGTCGAGGCCAAGGACAGGGCAGAGGGTACCTTCGACCCGGAGGAACGCAGGAGGTACGAGGCCGAGGCCCGTAGGTACCTGGACCTTTCCATATCCTCCTTCTCCGAGGTCGAATCCAAGGCGAGCGATACGAAGCTCAGGGCCCTGGCCCAGAAGAGGCTCGTGGACCTCCTTTATCACGATGGAAGGTACAAGGAAGTGGTGGAGCAGGCCGAAAGGCTTATGGCGAGGTACCCCACCAGCGAATACGTCGTAGATGCCCTTTACAACATAGGATGGAGTTACTTCAAGATGGGGGATTACCAAAGGAGCATCCAGACCTTCGAGGAACTGGTCAGGAGGTTCCCTGAGGATTACAGGACCGACAGGGCCCTGTTCCAGGTGGGCGAGTGTTACTACAGACAGGGCAAGTACGACCTCGCCTCCGAGTACTACCGGAGGATAGTGGAGAAGTATAGGATAGAGGAGCTGACCGAGCAGGAGATCCAGAGGATGGAGAGGGAGAAGCTCGCAGGGCTGGTGGACGAGACGGCGTTGGAGCTTGCCGGAAAGGCCCAGCTGAGGGTGGGGGATTGTTACGCCCAGCTCGGCGAGCTTAGGAAGGCGGCCGAGGTCTACGGAAAGGCGGCCAAGGTGTTCGGAAGGTACAGGTGGGTGGTGGAGCAAGCTTACATAAGGCTGGCCGATGCGTACCTCGAAAGGGGGGAAGTGGAGGCAGCGGCGGATGTGTACAGGGATGCGATAGATAGGGTCGAGGATAAGTTCTTCAAGGCGAAGATGCAGGCCCTGGTGGCGAAGCTATATTACGATGCCGGGAAGTTCGAGGAGGCGATCAGGGAGTACGACCTCTACATGAGGGCGTACGGGGAGGTGGCGGATAGGACCCAGCTTTCTTTGGCGGAGGCGGAATATAAGATAGGAAGGGCGTTCTTCGAGATGGGTAAGAAGCTCGACTCGTCCGAGGAGTACGAGGAGGCCATATCGCACTACACGAGGATACTCGAGAAATGGCCGGAAAGCAGGATGGTGGTCGCAGCCAAGTTCAACATAGCCCTCTGTAAGCAGATGATGGGAAGGTTGAGGGAGGCGCTGGAGGGGTTCTCCTCCATAGTGGACGAGCACCCCAAGGACGAGTACGTGCCCAACTGCCTGCTCCAGATGGCGAGGATACACTGCGAGCTTGGGGAGTACGAGGAATCCATGAAGTTATACAGGAAGCTTTCTTCGTCTTTCCCCGACTTCATGAGGGATGCCGTCCGCTTCGAGCTCGGCCTGGTGCTGAAGAAGATGGGCAGGACAGAGGAAGCTGTGGAGATGTGCCTTAAGGTCGGCCCGGAGTCCGAGCTTTACCCCAAGGCGGTCTTAGAGGCGGGGCAGATGTTGATATCCCTGGGGAAGTTCGAGAGGGCGGTGGACGTGGTTAAGGGGGCGATCGGGAGGCTCGGAGGGGAATGGAGGGTGAAGGCTTACTACGTCCTGGGCAAGGCCCTGATGGGCATGAAGGAGTACGAAGGGGCGATAGAAGCCTTCACGGAGGTCGCAGATGGGACCGAGGAGGGAAGGCTCCGGCAGAGCGCTATCTACGGAAGAGGGGTGGCGTACTTCTCTTTGGGGAAGTACAGGCAGGCCCAGGAGGATTTCTCCCTCCTGCTGGAAAGCGAGGATGTGAAGATAAGGTACTCCTCGAGGAAGCTGCTGGGGATGGCGCTCATACGCCAGGGGAAGGAGAGGGATGCCATAGGCCACATAGAGAAGTTGATATCCCTGACGTCCGACCCATACGCCAAGGCGGAGTATATGCTGTTGCTCTCCGAACTGCTCTATGGGGCTGGGGACTACGAAAAGATGATAGAAATATGCGAGGAGATAATTCACATGGGCCTGGGCGACAGGAAGACCGAACTTCCTTACTACCTCAACGAGAAGGCATATTTCCTCCTGGGGGAGGGGTACTCGAAGCTCGGAGACTACGACATGGCGGCCAGGACCTACGCCGAGGGCCTGAAGAAGTACCCGGATGGTTACTATTCCGGGGATATGCTATTCGGCCTCGCATTCTCGCACTTCCAGTGCGGCAGGATGTACGATGCTGCCATCTGCTTCGAGAGGTTCCTATCCGAACATCCCGACGACGCTAACTCCCCGTATGCCAAGTACTACTTGGGATATGCCTTTTTTAACCAGTCCGTCTTCGACAGGGCGGCTGAAACCTTCGCTGACCTCGGCCTGAAGTTTCCCAAGCTCGAGATATCCCCCGACGCCCTCTTCAGGGCGGGCGAGAGCTACTTCAACTTGGGCAAGTTCGAACTTGCTTTGGACTTCTACAGGAAGGTGGTCGAGGGCTATCCTCGCTCCCCCCAGGCGGACGATGCGCTCTACAGCATGGCATGGGCGTTCCTGGAAGAGGGGAAGGACGATAAGGCGGTGGAGTGTTTCGAGAGGCTGCTGAGGGAGTTTCCCGAAAGCGAGTTCTGCCCGTATGCAAGGTTCAGCTTGGGGGACTACTACTACAACTTGGGGGAGTACAGGAGGGCGTTCGAGGAGTACAGCAGGGTTCTGAAGGACTATCCTGACGAGGAGGTAGCCTCCAAAGTTCCCGAGATACTCGACGACCTGAGGGAGGTCGTGGCCTACCAGGACTACGAGAAGGCCAGGGATGTGTTCAGGGAGGCCCTGGCAAGCAAGGACCTGGAGAAGTTCGAGGAGGCGGCGAGGCTCTTCCAGGAGATAGTCCGAAAGCACCCCGGCACGGAAAGCGCTGTCGGCGCCCTGAGCAACATGGGGATATGTTACGAGTACCTAAAGAATTGGAAGCGAGCCGTCTCGGTCTACGACAGGGTGATAGCGATGTACGAGCAGGGGAAGGCCAGCCCTGAGGCCTACAGGTTCGCAAAGGCACACAGGGATTGGATAGTCGCAAACAGGCTCTGATATGTCATCCTTGATCTTAGGATTTCTCCTCGCCCTCGGGACCTGGGCGGAGGAGGACATATTCCGGAAGAAGCCGGTCACAAGGGAGGAGGCCGTAAAGCTTTCGGCCATCTTCCCCGGGATCGGGCAGATATCTTCGGGCCACAGGCTGAAAGGTACGGTATTTTTCGTCCTCGAGGTCGCCTCCATAACGGGCACCTTCCACGCCCACGAGACTTACAGGACCAAGCTCTCGAAGTTCGAGCAGGCTAAGGAGGAATACCTAAGCTCGAGGAGCTACAGCGAAGCCGAGGAGAGGTGGAGGAAGCTTTCTCGACAGAAGGAGGAGCTGGACAGGCTGAGGAGGACGAGGTACGCCCTGGCATGTTCCTGCCTGGGCGTGTACTTCCTCAGCCTCCTGGATGCGGCATTCATCAGCTCCTACGAGGTCTCCCTCGAGCCGGTGAGGATCAAGGATGCCTTGGGGATAACCTTGGAGGTGCGATGGTAAAGCTGATCTTGATCATGCTGGGGTTATCGTCGGCCGAGCCCGGGCTTGTAGCCCATTGGAGCTTCGACGAGGGTTCGGGTTCGATCGCCCACGATGGGAGCGGAAACGGGAACCACGGAACCTTGGTAAACTCCCCCTCCTGGGTCGAGGGGGTGAAGGGATATGCACTTAATTTCGACGGCACTAACTACATCGAGGTTCCACCTTCCCAGTCCATTAACTCCATAACCTCACAGATAACTATAACCGCCTGGATAAAGTCCGACTTTCGAAGCAGAGGGGCGATCGTAGCCAACTGGTACTACGACAAGAGCGTAACTCCAGCGATCGGGGAGAGAGCGTTCGTCTGCACGGCCCTCGGAGGTGAAAACGCCGGAAAGTTCGACTTCGGTTTGAGCCCCAGAGGGGATGGGAAGGGGTCGGTCTGGATAACGACCAGAGATCCCGTGAGCCCGGAAAGATGGGTGCACGTCGCCTTCGTGAGCGACGGCTCTACGATGGCCATATACGTGGATGGTGAGTTGGAGGCATCGGCCGACGCACCGTCGTCCATCCACGTACCTGGCCGTCCCATATACATAGGTGTATGGAATGCGAAGGAGGCAACAGGTCCGGAACTTTCGGATTACTTCAGGGGCTCTATGGACGAAGTAAAGATATACAACGTGGCGCTCAGCCACGAGGAGATATGGAGGGAGTACTCGGACGTCGCAGGTGCTGGCAACATATCTGGGACGGTGAAGGACCTCACCGGCGCCCCCATACAGGGCGCCTCGGTCGAGTGCGGGCCGATCTCGGTGTCCACCGACAGTGAGGGACGTTACCTTCTGGAGCATGTCCCCAGCGGGACTCGCACTGTGATCGTCAGGAAGTCCGGTTACAAGCCCGTGATAGCGCAGGTGGAGGTGGTAAGCGGGGAGACCTCGGAGCAGGACTTCGAGATGGCGCCGGGAAGCGAGGTCGTATATGTTGCCACGGACGGGACCGGGGACTACAACTGCGACGGGGTAGACGACCACGTCGAGATCAACCTGGCCATATCATCGGTCGAGGCTATGGGAGGTGGGACAGTCCACATCAAGGCCGGCACTTACGTAATAAACGACGCCATAGTGCTCTGCAGCAACCTCAACCTCCAGGGCGATGGGGAGGAGGTCACTGTCATCAAGCTCAGGGACCAGAACAACAGGAGGAACTGGGCTCTATTTACGGGTTCTGGAGTGTCGCAGGTGGTGGTCAGGGACATCACCGTAGATGGGAACAAGCATAACCAGACCGGAGTGGGGATAAACGGGGACGTGGACGGGTTCAGGATATACAACTCCTCCGAGGTGGAAATATACGATGTGAGCTTGGTCGACTTCTGGACGGACGGGTTCGAGTTCTCCAGGTCCGTGGATTGCAGGGTAGAGGACTGTAAGGTGATACAGTGCGGTCACGAGGGCCTGAGGGCCATATACTGCGAGAACATAACCTTCTGCCGTAACTACGTACATTCCGAGGGCACTGGGAACGCTGGCGTCAGGATATACGAATCCAGCGGATGCGTAGTGGAGGACAACTACTTCAACGTTTACGGCTTCGGGGTCCTCATAAACCCCCAGGGTGGGGTCCCATGTGGGAACAACATATACAGGGGCAACTACATCGAAGGACACTACGGACTTCCAGGGATAGCTGTATATGCCTACGATACCCCTATCTCGGGGGAGAGGTTCGTGGGGAACATAATAGCGAGGGTGGACGGCCACCAGGAGGACTGCGGACACGGCATAGCACTGAAGACCTTGGAGAATGGAAGTTTGAGGGACATAAGGATAGTGAACAACGTCATAAACGATGCGATAAAGTCCGGGATATATGTGGAACCGGGCTCCGATGCTGAGGGGATAGTGGCCAAGAACAACATAATAGTGAGATGCAAGGAGTACGGGATATACGGGGATGTGGCGTCCTCGTACAACGATTTATGGGATAACCTCTTGGGAAACTACGGAGGAGGGGCATCCCCAGGTGTGGGCGACATCTCCGCCGATCCCCTCTTCTCCGACCCGGGCAGGGACTTCCACCTCAAGAGCAGGTGGGGAAGGTGGAACGGAACTGAGTGGGTCGAGGACGACACCACCTCCCCATGCATAGATGCGGGTGACCCTGCCGACGACTTCTCGAAGGAGCCCCAGCCCAACGGTGGCAGGATAAACATGGGTGCGTACGGCAACACGGCCGAGGCATCGAAGTCCCGAGGGACCTGGGTCGAGGAGGAAGGGGTGGTGCCGGATGGTTTCAGGCTCTGCCTGAACTTTCCGAATCCCTTCAACAGGAGCACCGCCGTAGTCTATTCCGTGGCTGAGGAGGGCGAAGTAAAGCTAGAGGTATACAACTTGCTCGGTAGGAAGGTCAGGGTGCTCGTCGAGGGTAGATTGAAGCCGGGCTGTTATCTTTCGACCTGGGATGGGAAGGACGATCGGGGCAGGGAGCTTTGTTCGGGCGTTTACTTGCTGGTGCTCGATGCCGGGGGCGTGAGGGACGTGAGGAAGGTGCTGATGGTCAAGTAGAGGAGGGCAAATGTTGTCCTTGATGCTCGTGGTCGTCGGCCTGCTCGAAGCTGGCACCTACTATGTTTCCACCTCGGGGGACGACTCTTGGCCCGGCACATCGTCCTCCCCTTGGAGGCACATAAGCTACGGGGTGGGCAAGCTGGGCCCGGGTGATACTCTGGTCGTCCTGGCCGGGAACTACGGCGACGAACAGGTGAACGTAAACTTCGGTGGAAGGCCGGATGCCCCGATAGTGATAAGGGGGGAGCCCCCGGGGAGTGTGACGATGGAGGGCAGGGGCGGGGGGACGGGGTTCAGCATAACGGGAAGCTACATAGTCGTAGAGGGGATAAGGTTCAGGAACTACTCCTCCGGGGTGGGCATAGCGGACCCATCCTCGTACGTAACCGTGAGGAGGTGCATATTCGAGGACAACAACTCCTGCGGCGTAATAGCATGGGGGACATCCTACAGCATTTGGGACTTACACGACATCCTCGTGGAGGAGTGCCAGTTCTACGATCACGCAAACACACAGGACTACGGAATATCTTTCAACTATGCAGCGAAGGTCGTGGCCAGGAACAACTACTTCTTCGGCGACCACCACCAAACCCTCTCGTTCAAGAGGAAGGTGTACTATGGGCTTGCTAAGGACAACGTCTTCGAGGGCTTCCTGTATACGGCCCTGTACCTTGGCCAGAACCTCGACACCTCGGAGGAGGACAACAGGAGCAGGTACCTCATAGCCGAGGGCAACGTCTTCCGGCCCGCTGAGGGACATAGGGCCAAGAGGCCCATATGGGTGGCAAACGTGGATTGGGCCGTCGTGAGGGACAACTTCATGGAGGGAAGGGACGATGTGGACGGAGGATGGGGGGAGGGCATAGGCTTAGGGGACCACGAGGATGGGTATCTCCCAGCAAACCCGGACCATGTCACGATATATAGGAACGTTATGAGGAGGATAGGTGGAACCACGACCAACCCGGGGATAAGGGTCTACCACAGGTGCGGGGATGTGAAGGTGTTCAACAACACATTTGCTAACTGCGCTTACTCCTTTGGCTTCGAGATGGAGGAGACCATACTCTTCCTCAACAACATATTTTACAACTCAAGGAACGGGACCGTGAGGGAGGGCACTGGAAGGAACTCGATATACGAGCACAACATCTTCTATCCGATGTGGAAGGGTATGGGGCCGACTGACATATCCGAGGACCCTCTTATGGTAGGTCCCTTCGATCCCTTGGAGGTGGGGGGGGAAGATCCGAAGTTCGTGCCCGACTTCACCAGGGCCTTCGCATGCAGGCTCAGGGAGGGTTCTCCGTGCATAGATGCTGGGAGGTTCCTGACGTGGACCGTGGGTTCGGGGAGCGGGACCCAGGTCAGGGTGCAGGATGCGAGCTTCTTCACCGACGGGTTCGGGATGGCCGAGGGGGACATCGTCAAGGTGGGGGACGAGGAGCCGGCCAGGGTCGTAGGCGTAGACTACGACATGAACTTGATAACCCTCGACCGCCCGATATCCTGGGAGGACGGCGAGGGGGTGAGCATGGCGTACTTCGGTTCGGCTCCGGACATAGGCGCATACGAGTACGAGCCCCGTCCTTGGGTGGAGGAGGATGCCATCGAGGTGGTGGGGCCGAAGGTGGTGGTCTTCCCCAACCCCTCGTGCGGGAGGGTGTTCGTGGAGTGTCCCGTCTCGAGCGTCGGGAGGGTGAGGATCGTAGTGTACGACATCTTGGGGAGGACCGTCAGAAAGCTTGCGGACGACTTCGTGGATTCCCCTGGGACGTACAGGACCTTCTGGGACGGGACCGACGGGGATGGCAGGCCCACCTCGCCAGGAGTGTACGTGATTAGGTTCGAGGTAGGTGGGCTCAGTTCGACGAGGAAGCTCGTGAGGTTCTGAAGGAGGTGTCATGAGGGCGTTGTCCCTCCTTGGACTTGTGCTTTTGCTCTCGTGCGGCGACGTGCCGGAGCTCCCCCGACCGTTCCATAGAGGAAGGCTTCCTGCTCCCTCGGAGCTAAATCTGGCTGTGAGGGACAGCATCTTGGAGGTATCCTGGGAAATGCCGGAGCAGGCGGACGTCAGGAAGTTCTTGGTCTCGGTCTCGGACACATCGGGGTTCTCGGTCGAGATGTTTGTGGACACGACGTACTTCGAGGTCGTCGTCCCGGGAGGTTCGGTGTACTACGTGCAGGTGATGCCGGTGGGCGCCGATCTCTTCGTCGGGCCGGCGGCCACGGACTCCGTGTCGTTACCTTATCCTTTAAGATGAGGAGGAGACATGTGGGAGATAATAAAGTCCGGCGGACCGATAATGTGGCCACTGTTGGCGTGCTCCGTCCTGGCGCTCGCATTCATAATCGAGAGGCTCATAGTCCTCTACAAGATTCCTAAGGAGAGGGAAGCTCAGGAGGAGCTCGAGAGGGTGGAGAGGATACTGGCCGAGCAGGGGGAGGAGGCTGCAGCAACGTACTGCTCGAAGAGGAGGGGACCTCTCAACTACATATTCTCCGCCCTGATGAAGCGCTTCGACAGGCTGATGATAGAAAGGAGGGAGCTTCGGGACACGAGGCAGCAGATAGTCGAGCTGGCCAAGTCGGCGGGCGCCGGGGAAATGGGGGAGTTCATGGTGGTCCAGAAGGAGCTGAGCGACATAAAGGACGAACTTATCTTCGAGGTAGAGGAGGCAGGAAGGGCGTACCTCGGGAGGAACCTGACCCTCCTGGGAACTATAGGGGTGATATCCCCACTTTTAGGGCTCCTGGGGACCATAGTGGGCATGATAGTGGCCTTCAGGGCGATAGCCATAGCAGGAACGGGAGACCCTAAGGTCGTGGCAGGAGGCATATCCCAGGCACTTGTTACGACTGCCACTGGACTGACGATAGCTATACCGACCATAGTGGCACACAGGTTCCTCGCCAGGAAGGCGGAGACCAGCCTCGAGAGGTTGGAGGTCTACGGACACGCCTTCGTAAACTCCCTCATAATGTCAGCATTTAAGGTGGAGGTATGAGGAGAAGGAGGGCACCAAGGGGGTTCGTGTCGGGCTGGGACGTTGACCTGACACCCCTTATAGATTGCGTCTTCCAGCTTTTGATATTCTTTATGGTGACCACGGTCTTCATCCACACCAGGGGGATAGACGTGGACCTCCCGTCCGCCTCGAAGGCGACCGAAAGCGTGGAGAAGAGGGATATAAACATAATAATAGAGGCCGACGGCAGGATAGAGATAGGGGGCGAGGAGGTCGAGGAGGGAGAACTTGTGGAAAGGATAAAGAGGGCGATGGTGGAAAACAAGAACGAAAACATCATAATCCAGGCCGATCCCGAGGTGGTCCAGGAGAGGGTCGTGGAGGTCATGGATGCTGCCAGGATCGCAGGGGTCAAAGGTATAGCTTTTGCAAGGGTGAGGCCGGAGGGTTAGATGGCGAGGCCCAAAAGGTCGCAGGACCAGGACGATATAAACATAAACTTGACCCCCCTCATAGACTGTGTGTTCCTGCTTTTGGTCTTCTTCATGGTCACCACCGTCTTCAAGGAACCCTTCAGGCTGAGGGTCCTGCTCCCCGAGGCCTCGAGGGCAGGGGTGGTCGAGGAGAAGAAGCTCGTGCTCACCATAGATGCCGATGGGAGGATGGATGTCAACGGGAAGCTCGTGACCATGGAGGGGTTGGAGACAACGCTCGAGGAGGAGAAGGAGAGGACGAGGTCCCTTACCCTCATCATAAGGACCGACAAGCGCACCAAGCATGGGTTCGTCCTCGACGCAATGGAGATAGCAAAGAGGATGGGGGTCAAAAAGATAGTCCTTGCGACGGAGAAGAAGGAAGGTTGAGATGAGGGAGGACAGGTTCAAAGGACCTGCAGATGTCATAGAGCTTAAGAAGCTCTACAGGAGGAAATACATCTACATGGGCCTGGCCATTGCCGTGGCGTTTCACATCGGGCTCGGCGCGTACTTCTTCTCGACAAGGAGGAAGAAGAGGGTGGCCAAGCCCCCGGTGGTAGAGCTTATAGTTAGGAAGCCCAGGATGACCAAGCCCTTCGAGTTCAAAAAGAGGAGGGTCCCCAAGAGGGTGATGATGAGGAAGGTTGTATCTGCTAAGCCTATGTTGATAAAGACGATAACTAAGAAGATAGTCAGCCCGGACCTGTTCGGCACGGTAGCTACCTTCGGGTACCACGTGGAAAGCGGGGCGGAGATGGGGTTTGAGGTGGTCCAACCCGAAGTTAGACCCGCGAGCATAGCCACCTCAAAGGAGCCAGAGAAGAGGATAAGCATGGAGGAGGAACTTCTGGACCTCGAGGCCCTGGACACGGGGAAGTACAGGGGACTGGTGATCCAGGACCCGAGGAACAAGAAGAACATAAAGGGCTTCGTCTACTTAGCAAGATTAAGGGGAAACACCCTATACCCTGCCGTTCCGGGCGCCCTACCCCAGCTCGTAAGGTTCATAAACGAAAACTCGGGCATAAGGGCCAAGGTGGCCGAGGACGTGTACCTGGATTCCAAGGAGCTGTTCAGGTGCCCGTTCGTATACCTGACCGCCAGGGAACCCTTCGAGGCGACCAGGAAGGAGGTGGAGAACCTCAGGGAGTACCTCAAGTCCGGAGGCTTCGTCTTCGTGGACAACGTATATCCAAAGGAGGAGTACAGCCCTTCCGAGGCCAGCTTGAGGAAGCTTATAAGGGACGCCCTCGGCAGGGAAGCTCGCTTCGAGATGATACCGAACGACCATCCACTTTACCATTGCTTCTACGACTTCGATGGGCCTCCGGTGGGTGCCGAGGTCGAGGCCGAGGTGTACATGGGAGGAAGGCTGGAGGTGGTCAAGCTCGTGCGACACCTGGAGGGCATATTCCTGGATGGACGGCTCGCTGTGGTGTTCTCCGACAAGGGATATGGGATAAAGTGGGAAAGGGGCATAGATAACGAAGTACAGCTTAGGATGGGGATGAACCTCGTCGTATACGCCCTGACACAGGAAGGCTCCATAGCTCAGAAGCAGATAGAATTTTACACTGCGAGGAGGTGAGCATGAGGTTCCTGTATCCCCTGCTGCTCTGTCTCGGATGTTCCCTGGTCTTTCCCCCGAGGATAGAATACCTCTCCCTCCTCATCCCCGAGGTAGAGGGAGAGAGGTACTCGGTGAAGGAGGACGGGACGGTCTGTTACAACTTCGACGGCCTGAGGATAGAGGTCAAGTACATGACGGACCGGGAACTCAACGAGATGTTCCCTGAGGAGTCCAGCAGGGGTAAGTACTCCATAAATCCTTATACATATGGAAACTATGTGGACCCAAGCTTGGGCTACACCCCCAACAGGTTCACAGTGTTCAGGGTCTGGGTGTACAACTATACGTTCCCCAAGGTGATGCTCCCGCCCCTCGACGCCATACTTCTCACCGACAGGGGGGAGACCCTCTTCGCCTACGGAATATCTTCGGATTCCCCCCACAACAGCTTCGAGAGGTACTACAGGGCGAGGATGGGCCAGAGCGGGAACGAGCTTTACAGGTTCGAGATGAGGATGGGCATAGTAAGGAGCCACAACTACGAAGAGGATGTCAAGATATTCAAGGGGGAGAACTACGGAGGTTTCATAGTGTTCGACCCTCTGGCCCCCGACGTCGAGAGGGTCAGGCTCGTGCTTAGGAACTTCGTGCTCAAGTTCGATGCATTTGACAACCCTTTGGAGACTACGGACATAAGCTTCGACTTCACGAGGAAGGTGGAGAAGAGGGTGCTCGAAAGGTAGGCTTCCGGCCCAGGGTCTGATCGGGGAGGGGTGGGGTCGGGGAGGCATCAGGTCTTTTTTTATCCCAAAACGGGAGGTCACATGGCCAAGGTCAGGTTCGGCATCATAGGGTGTGGCCTTGTATCCCATTTCCACGGTAAGGCCATAGCGGCCGCAGAGAACGCCGTCCTGGTAGCATGTTCGGATGTGGTAAGGCAGAGGGCGGAGGAGTTCGCCCGGACCTACGGGTGCGAGGCGGTGGAAGTTGAGGAACTCCTGGGGAGGGAGGATGTGGATGTTATAAGCGTCCTCACTCCCAACCACCTCCACCACGAATATGCCGTGAGGGCCGCCAGGGCGGGGAAGCATGTTCTCGTGGAGAAGCCTCCGGACGTCTCCCTTTCCAAGGTGGACATGATGATAGAGGAATGTCGGAGGATGGGCGTAAAGCTCGGGGTCGTCCTGCAGTGCAGGTTCAGGAGGGCTGTGGAGGCTATAAAGGAAGCCGTGGTCCAGGGGAGGTTCGGGAGGCTCCTTGAGGGGGACGTTTACATGAAGTGGTACAGGCCCAGGGATTACTACCTCGGTTGGAGGAGGGAGAGGAGGTACGGCTCGGGCACCACCATACAGCAGGCCTTCCATTACATAGACCTCCTCTACTACATCCTCGGTCCGGTCAGGAGGGTGAGGGCCAGGATGACGAACTTCTGCCATCCCGAGGCCGACCTCGAGGATACGGTTTTGGCAACGTTGGAATACGAAAGCGGCGCCCAGGGGGTGGTCCTGGCCTCCACCGCATTCTACCCGGGGACAGACATAAGGCTCGAGATAAACGGGGAGAGGGGGACCGCCGTCATGGAGGGGGAAAGGATAAGGGTCTGGAAGTTCCAGGACGAGAGGCCTGAGGACGAGGAGATAAGGAACATAGGGAGCGAGTCCGCCATGACCGGCGCAACTGGAGCTGCGGACCTTGGATACCAGGAGCACCAGCTCCTCATAGAGGATATGGCCGAGGCTGTGGCATCCGGGAGGGAACCCAAGGTCACCGGGATGGATGCCAGGCCGGCCCTCGAGATAGCCCTGGCCATGTACAGGTCCGCCGACACGGGCGAGGAGGTCGAACTTCCTATTGAGGACTACGAACTATGATCCTCAGCCCTCACCTCGGGGACGTAGGTCACAAGGGGAGATGTTGTGGGGTGTTAAGGTGAGGGCTTTTCCATTGCGTCCGAGATGGAAGTTGTAAGGAGGTACGAGGGGAACCCGATACTCACACCCGAGCAGGTCCCCTACGATTGCACAGCAGTATATAACCCTGCTGCTGTCAAGTTCGATGGTAGGTATATCCTGCTCTTCAGGGTGCAGAGGAAGGATGCAAGGAGCGTGCTCGCCCTGGCGGAGAGCGAGGACGGGATCAGGTTCACACCGAGGGAAGGCTTCGCCATGGTCCCCTCCCAGGAGGAGCCCTTCAGGACCTACGAGGAGTACGGGATAGAGGACCCGAGGATAACGAGGATAGATGACACATATTTTATAACCTACGCCGCATATTCCAGGTTCGGATGCCTCGTGGGCATAGCTAAGACCCAGGACTTCGAGAGGTTCGAGAGGGTCTGCCTGGCCTCCGAGCCCGACAATAGGAACGCCGTGCTCTTCCCCAAGAGGTTCGGAGGGCTATATGCCAGGTTGGACAGGCCCTCGTACCCTGGGAAGCCGCCCTCGATATGGATATCCTTCTCCCCCGACCTCGTGCACTGGGGAGGGTCGAGGTGCCTGCTCATGCCGGAGGAATATAGGTGGGATTCCTTCAAGGTAGGTCCGAGCGTCCCTCCCATAGAGACCCCCGAGGGATGGCTATGCATATATCACGGCGTGTTCATGACCATGAACGGGGCGGTGTACAGACAAGGGGTCTTCATGCTCGACCTGGAAGACCCTCGCAAGGTCCTGGGAAGATACGAGGGATGGATAATGGCTCCAAAGGAGCCTTACGAGTTCATAGGGTACGTGCCGAACGTGGTCTTCTGCTGTGGAGCGGTGGAGGAGGAAGATGGGACCTTGAAGCTGTACTACGGAGCTGCGGACCAGTGCATATGCCTTGCGACCGCAAGGCTGGAAGAACTCGTGTCACTGTGCATTTCGGGAGGAAGCTGACATGTCCGATGTAAGGGGCCTGGTAGAGCAGATGAGGGGCAACAGGACGAAGCTCGCCATATTCAACACGGTAAGGCAGCTCGGCAGGACTACCGCCTTAGATGTGGAGTTCAGGATAGGATTGAGCAGGCCCACGGTGCTTAAATACTTAGAGCAGCTCGCAGATGACGGGCTCGTGATAGAACACGGCGAGGGGGAACCATCGGGGGGGAGGCCTTCGAGGGTCTTCGAGATAAGGTCGTCGGCCGCCTTCTCGGTCGGGGTGGACTTCGGAGCACCTGGGCTCACCTTCGCCCTGGTCGACGTCTCCAAGGGGGTGATAGATAAGATGGAGGTAGAGACCGACCTGGAAGAGCCCCCCTCGCTCACGGCGAAGAGGATGGAGGACGGGATAAGGCAGATAACCCTCAGGAACGAAGTGGAGTTGGAAGAGAGGGTGATAGCGGTGGCGGTAGGGGTCCCTTGTTACATAGAGAGGGAGACGGAGCTCCTCCAGCCCATACCCAGGCTCCCGCATTGGGAGAACGTGCCCCTGAAGGCCGTGCTGGAGAGGGAGCTCGAGGTCCCGGTCTACATAGAGACCGGCCCTCGGCTTATGGTGATAGGGGAAAGGGAGTTCGGAGGTGGAGGGGACGTACGGAACATGGTCTACATCCACGTAAGGGAAGGGATAGGCATGGGGGTCATAGTGGACGGGAGGGTGCTCAAGGGGTCCAAGGAGGACGTGGGGGAGATAGGGCATACGGTGGTCTGGCCTCAGGGTCCAGTCTGCATATGCGGCAGAAGGGGATGTCTTGAGGTCTTCGCCTCGGAGCCCGCCATGGTGAGGAGGATGGAGGAGATGACGGGAAGGAGGATAGGACCTCACCAGCTCTTCTCCGAGGTCAGGGATGGGGTTCCCGAGGCAAGGAAGGTAATTGAGGAGGCCATGTACTACTTAGCCATCGCCATAGTGAACGTCGTGGAGCTGTTCGACCCCGAGGTGGTCGTGGTCGGGGGTAACATCGTGCAAGGTGGGGAGTTCGTGCTCAGGACATTGAGGGAGAAGCTCGAAGGGATGAAGCTGGACCACAGGGGCGTGGAGGTCAGGTTTTCGAGCTTAGGTGTCTACGCAGGAGCGTTGGGTGCTGCGAGCTTTGCGATGGAGTCGGCCTTCAATCCCTTCCCCGAGGCCAGTGCGTAAGGAAACTTTGATCGGCTTCCTGTTCCTGTTCTTCACCTCCGGAGCATGTGGCCTCATATACGAGGTCGCATGGCAGAGGATGCTCTGCTTGGTCTTCGGCAACTCGACGTTCGCCACCTCCACTGTGCTTGCCGCCTTCATGGGCGGTATGGCTTTGGGGAGCTTCGCCTTAGGCAAGTTATCCGAGAAAGCGAGGAACCCGGCCAGGCTCTTTGCTTACTTGGAGATGGGAATTGGCATCTGGGCCCTCGCCATGCCTTCGCTGCTCGCCTCGGCATCGTCGTTCCACTCCGCCCTGTACAGGAGCTTGGTGTCGCACTACTTCCTCCTCAACATATCGAGGTTCGCCGTGTGCTTCTTGATCCTGGCGGTGCCGACGGCCCTCATGGGGGGGACGCTTCCTGCCCTCGCCAGGGCACTGACAGGCGGAGAGGTCGGGAGGAGCGTCGGGCTGCTCTACGGACTGAACACCCTCGGGGCCTTCCTGGGCTGCGTCCTCGCCGGGTTTCTCCTCATGCCCTCCATCGGCACCGAGGCCACGATAACCTTGGCCGCATCTTTCAGCCTGGCGGTCGGTCTGGCGTCGTTATTCATGTCGAGGGGATGCTCGGTCGCAAGGGTGGAAGTGGAACCAGGAAGGGGGAGGACCCTGGCCCTGGTAGCCTACGCTGTTTCCGGGTTCTGTGCCCTATCTTACGAGGTCCTCTGGACGAGGGCCCTGGTCTTCTTCTTCGGAAGCACGACCTACGCCTTCACTACCATGTTGGCATGCTTCCTATTGGGTCTTGCCCTTGGAAGCTACTTCTTCTCGAGGTGTTCCAAAGATGCCCTGGTCCTCCTCGGGGTGGTGGAGGTCGTCGTGGGAGGCTCGGCAGCGCTTTCCATCGTCATCTTTCCCGTGCTACAGGACGTCGTAACCAGGCTGAAGGATGTGCTCGGAGGAGGGTGGGCTGCGTTCAGCATGGCGAGGTTCTCGGCCGGACTCCTCGTGATGTTCGTCCCTACCTTCGCCATGGGGGCTGCCTTTCCCCTGGCGAGCAGCATATATTCCTCGGGTAGGGTGGGGGCGGAGGTAGGGACAATATACGGTGCCAATACATTAGCATGCATACTTGGGGCCGTGGGGACGGGCTTCGTGCTCTTACCTCGCCTGGGCGTCACGGACTCGATCCTCCTGATCTCCTCTGTGAACCTTGCCTTAGGCGCTGTCCTGCTCCAGAGGACCAGGTTGGGGTATCTGGGTCCGCTCGCCCCCGCCCTGCTTGCCTGCGTCGGCTGGCTGTCCTTCAGGCATGCAGGTCCTCCTGCCGTCCACAGCGGGGTGCTCAGGCGAGGTAGGGTCCTATATTACAGGGAGCATGCCGCAGGGACCGTGACGGTGAGGGCCGTCCCTCCATCCCCCTACGACCTAACCCCTCCAAAGTTGTTGGAGGTGGACGGCCTCAACGTTGCAGGGACGAGCCTTGAGCTGATCACGACCCAGAAGCTTCAGGGCCACCTCCCCATTTTGATATACGCCTCCTTGAACCAAAAATTACCCGAGAATGTCTTCGTGGTGGCGTTCGGGAGCGGCGCATCGACGTACGAGACCTCGCTCTACGATGTAAAGAGCATAACGGGCGTGGAAATAAACCCTGCTGTCGTCGAGGCTTCCAGGTTCTTCAGGGAGATAAACGGGGGCATAATCGAGGACCCGAGGTACAGGCTGTTCCTGGAGGACGCCAGAACTTTTCTGTCGAGCTTCGAGGGGACCTACGATGTGATAGAGAGCGAGTCCACCCATCCCAGGATAAACTGCGACCTTTATACCTTGGAGTTCTTCTCGACCTGCAGGAGCAGGCTCTCCGAGGGGGGGGTCTTCTCGTGCTGGGTCCCACTCTATTCCTTGAACGAGGAGGAGGTCAAGCAGATATTGAGGACCTTCCTGTCCTGCTTCGAGGATGCGAGCCTATGGTACTTCCCGAACTGCCGGAACAAGCACTTGCTTCTCGTAGGAACGACGAGGAAGCTGAACATGGACCCGAAGCCGATCCTAAAGGCTCTCTCGGACCCCGAGGTGGCTCGGAGCTTAGGGGAGATAGGCATAGAGGATTTCGAGGACATCTCAGCATGCTTCGTGGCAGGTGGAAGGCGGCTGAGGGAATACTGCGGGGGGGGGAAGCTCATAACGGCCGATAGGCCCAGCCTTGCGTACGCAAGGAGCATGGAATACATGGACCCAGAAAGGATAAGGGAGCTCAACCTCATCAGGGAGGGGACGGGGGAGGTACACGAAGCTGTTCGCCGCCTCACCGAGGCGGTGGCCCTTTCGTTCGAGGGGAGATGGGAGGAGGCCATAGTAGAGGTCGAGGAAGCAATGAGGGCCTGGAGGAGGCCATGGATGGAGAGGTTCAGGGACATGTGCAGGAGCGTCCTGCTTACCGAATCGGGGCTTAGGAACATAGAGGAAAGAAATTACATGCTCGCCCTCAGGTGCTTCCAGGAGGCCCTGGGCATTTTCCCTTCTCCTTTGAACCATAACAACATAGGAGCATGCTACGTCCGCCTTAAGCGCTACGATAGGGCGATATCCCACCTGAAGGCGGCGATAAAGGGGTGGCCAGGATGTGCCCAGGCCCACTTCAACCTGGCCCTCGCCTATGCTGCGAAGGGCATGAAGAGGCTGGCTGCCTTCGAGATGAGGAAGGCGCTCAGGCTGGACCCGGACGTCGGGAAGTAGACGAGCTGGAGGCGATAGGTTGCCTTTATGCCGGGGCTTTGGTGGCCGCTGGAGAGGTCTTTGGATCAGCCCCAATTTGGGGGCTCCTGAGGCCCTCGGCTGTTTAGGCCGGAATAGAGAACTATGGTCCACAGGCTGAGGCTTAGACCCTACCATCCGCCTTATATCCTGGCGTATCTGGGTTCGAAGGCCGACATGAGGCCAGCGATGCGATATGCTGTAGAAAAGGTCAGGGAAGGGGGGCCTGGGCTGGAGGTGGAGCTGGTGGAAGGGTTCGACGACATCTGTATGCGCTGTGAGAAGCTCGAGAAACGCCCTTCAGGTTCGGTGTGGGGTGAGGGATATAGCTGCCCTACGGCCGAGGACCCTGACATGGTAAGGAGCATAGCCGATGAGAACGAGGCGATCCTGAAGGCCATCGGGCTCAAGTTTGGGGATGTGCTCAGGGCGCGCGAGCTTTTCCCGCTCTTTGCTGATAAGCTACCCGAGCTTAAGAGCTATCCTCAGTGCGGTAAGGACTTCATACAGGAGAACTATCTGAAGGGCATGGAGCTTCTTCTAAGGCTCTGGGATAGAGAGGAGGGACGATGGCCGTAGGTTGCCTTACAGGAAACGGGAAGGGAAGGCCGGTCGAGGGAAGTTACAGGTTGTTGAGGAGGGGGACGGACAAGGAGCTTCCCCCCGACCTCGAGGGGGAGGAGAGGGGGAGGATAAGCTTCGGGGAGGGGATACTGACGGACGGCGACACCTCGACCTCCCTCGGATGGAAGGGAACGACCCTGGGGGAGGTCGGCTTGGACTTGGCGATCGAGCTGGGAGGGAAGTACTTCCTCGATAGGGTGGTTTTGAAAGGCGCTTCCGGGATAGGCCTGGTGGAGGTGTACGCAGGGGGGCTTCCTGCAGGCAGGGTCGGAGATGAGGAGGGGCCGGACTTAGGCGAAAGGATAGATGTGGATCTGGGGGTGGAGGCGGACGAGATCGTGGTCCACGTCCGCTCCTTCAACAGGGATGTGAAGCTGGGGGAGGTGGAGGTATGGGGTGCGAGCCCACGTGAGCCCCTTCTCTTCCCCGTGCCCAGGAAGGTGGAGGTCGAGGAGGGGCCCCCTCCCGAGGTATGCGAGGTGGTGGCCGGGGACGACGAAGAAGCGAGGTTCGCCGCAGAGCTGCTCGCTCGAAGGCTCGAGGAGGAGTTCGGAAGGAGGCCCAAGATAGTCGGTAAGGCCGGTGGGGAGGGTTGCCTGGTCGTGTCCAAGGACCAGGCCATACCGAAGGAGGGTTACAGGATAGAGTTGGGAGGAAGGAGCCTGCTTGCCGCATCCGACAAGAGGGGGTTGGTATACGGTGCCGAAACCCTGGTCCAGCTCTTGAGGTCTGGGGTCAGGTGTCGTGTGGAGGACGGACCCGGAATGGAGCTCAGGGGAGTGCACCTCTACATGCCGGCCAGGAAGGATTTGGACTTCTTCAAGCGCCTTGTGAGGTACCTTATAGTTCCTATGAAGTTCAACACCATATTCATTCAAGTGACGGCAGGGATGGAGTTCGAGAGGAGGCCGGAGATAAACAGGGCATGGGAGGAGGCCAACAGGAGGGCTGCCGAGGGGAAGGCACCACCCGTGCCCCACGGGGAACTGGGGGGAGGTAGCTACATAACCAAGGAAGAGGTCAGGGAGATAGTTGAGTATGCGAAGGGTTACGGATTGGAGGTGATACCCGAGGTCCAGTCCCTGAGCCATGTCACATATCTGACCCTCGCCTACCCCGAGATAGCCGAGGACAGGCCGGAGGAGTCGGTGGTGTCTCCTTATTCCCACTGTTACTGTCCGCTCCATCCGGAAAGCAGGAGGATAGTGTTCGACATGGTGGACGAGGTTGTGGAGGTGTTCGAGCCCAGGTACGTCCACATGGGCCACGACGAGGTGTACCACCTCGGCATATGTCCGAGGTGCAGGGGGAAAAGCAGGGCCGAGCTTTACGCAAAGGACGTGAACGAGATATACTCTTACCTCAAGGGGAAGGGACTTGGGATGATGATATGGGCGGACATGCTCCAGGCCTTCAGGCCTTACAGCTGCCCCGAGGCCTCGGACCTCATACCCAAGGACATAATACTGCTGGACTTCGTTTGGTACTTCAACATGGACGAGGACATAGAAGATGTGCTCCTTGAAAAGGGGTTCAAGGTGATAATGGGGAACTTCTACTCCTCCCACTACCCGAGGTTCCCCTCCAGGAGGAGGAAGGTGGTGGGGGCGGAGGTCTCCACGTGGTGCGGATGCGACGAGAGGAGCCTCGGGATGAAGGGGAAGATATACGACTTCGTGTATTCGGCTAACATGATGTGGTGGGAGGGGTACAGGGACGAACTCAGGTGGACGATGACCAGGAAGGTGTCGGAGATCATGCCCCACATAAGGTCCGGGCTCGGGGGGAGGGAGGACGAGGTCAAGGAATGGTTGCCCATAAAGCTCGAGGGGAACTCCCCCATGAGGGGGAAGGAGTTCGACCTTTCGTGCGTCCCCAGGGGGAGGGTCGAGATGAGGGGGGTTCCGTTCGAGATAGGCGACAAGCTCGTGGCCGTCGAGGGGGGAAGGAAGAGGTGGAGGGTGTATCCCCAGAGGGAGGAGGTCGAGGTAGGGCTCGAGCTGGACGGAATAGTGTTCCTGCACGCATGCTCCAGGAACTGCTTCAGAGGGGAGGTGCTCGGGCTTTACAGGATGAACTACGAGGACGGCTCGGAGGAGGAGGAGATCGTATACGGCTGGAACATCCTCGAGTGGGACAGGAGGTACGCAAGGCCGATGTCCCACGTGCTCCACAGGCATTCCGGGTACATAGGCACGTACCCAGCGGACCCGATGTGGCAGGGTAAGGACATGGAAGGAAGGGATGTGACCCTCTACGGTTACACGTGGAGGAACCCTCATCCGGAAAGGAAGGTGGTCTCCGTAACCTTGGAGGCTTCGGACTCCACCGACTCGGCCGTAATCCTTCTGGCCCTGACGGGGAGGAGGTCTTGATGCCCACATACGTCAGCTTCTACTTGGACGACGTGGCCCCCTACGTCGCATCCGGGGGGGAGCTCTTGCCCGTGGACGCCTCGGCCCTGGTCGACGTCCTGGAGTACATAAGGCAGGAAGGCATCCGTGGAGCCATATCCGTGATACCAGGGATGTACACCTTGCTTTTGAGGCCCAAAAACTCCCACGAAAGGAGGTTCGCGGAGGTCGTGGCTCGGCTCGGGGAGTACCCGGTGGACCCACATATGGAGATAATGACCCACCAAAACTTGTTCGACTTCTCGAGGATGGAGCAGACCGATGGACCGTCGGAGGCCGAGTGGCTGGACGACCCCGAGGTCGGGGTGGAGGAGTACAAGAGATACTTCCTCGATACGATAATTGCGGGAAGGGAGCTGGGTGTGAGGTACACCGGCCTTTCCACCCCGGGGACACATCCGGATATGAACCCCAAAGTCTGGGAGGCCCTCCTAAGGCTTGCGGAGGAGGGGGAGTTTCCGAACAGTGCGGTGCCCGTGTTTGCCACCATAGAGGAGGGCGACGTCCCCATGGAGCCCAGGGTCAGGGCTCGGAGGGATAAGTTCGTCGTCCTCGACATGCCGTCCGGCGTCTGGGACTACCTCGCATCCTGGAGGAACTCCCCTGATTGGGTGAACGTGGACCACTACGTGGACGGGGAGGGGGGAGGACATCTGGCCTCCCTGATAAAGGCTGGGTCCTTCATGGCCATCTTCCACATGCACTGGCAGGGTCTGAACCCCCAGACCGGCCTGGGATGGAAGCCATTTCAGGAGATGATAGGGAGGCTGAAGTCTATGTTCGGAGGGATGATAGAATGGAAGAGGCCGAGCGAGATAGCTTTAGAGTTCGCAAAAGGAGGTGGGCCATCGTGGTGATCGGTGTCCCCAAAGAGGTAAAGGAAGGGGAGAGGCGTGTGGGCATGACCCCAGCGGGGGTCCGCTCCTTAGTCTCGGAGGGACACAGGGTCCTGGTCGAGGGCGGGGCGGGGGTGGGAAGCGGGATAGATGACGAGGATTATGCATCGGCCGGAGCCGAGGTGGTCTCCACCGCGCAGGAGGTCTGGGAGAGGGCGGACATGATAGTCAAGGTTAAGGAGCCGGTCAGCTCCGAGTACAGGTTCCTGAGGGAGGGGCTCGTCCTCTTCACGTACCTGCACCTGGCCGCCAATCCGGAGCTCACATGGAAGCTCGTGGATACCGGGGTCACGGCCTTGGCCTACGAGACCGTGGAGACGGAAGATGGTTACCTCCCACTGCTGGCGCCCATGAGCCAGATAGCTGGAAGGATGTCCGTCCAGGTCGGGGCAAGGTTGCTCGAGGCGGACTGTGGGGAGGGGATACTGCTGGGAGGGATACCGGGGGTCCCTCCAGCAGATGTCGTCGTAATAGGGGCGGGGGCCGTGGGGAGCAACGCAGCAAGGATAGCCGTGGGAATGGGTGCCAAGGTGACGGTCCTGGATGTGGACGGCCGCAAGCTTAGGCACCTGGAGGAGGTGCTCCACGGCCGCCTGATCACCTTGAACTCCCATGCGGAGAACATAGAAAGGGCGGTGTTGAAGGCCGACCTGGTCATAGGTTGCGTGTACAAGGTGGGGGAGAGGGCTCCCGTGCTCGTCGGCGAGGATCTGGTGCGCTCGATGAGGAAGGGAGCTGTGATAGTAGATGTTGCGGTGGACCAAGGTGGATGCGTCGAGACGAGCCGCCCCACGAGCTTCGAATCCCCGACCTTCGTCGTGCACGACGTCGTCCACTACGGGGTCTCGAACATGCCGGCTGCCGTTCCGAGGACCAGCACCCGTGCCCTCACCGACGTGACCCTCCCCTACATCCTGAAGATGGCCAACATGGGGGTGGAGAGGGCCTTAGAGGACGACCCATCCCTCAGAAGGGGGCTGAACGTCCACAGAGGCTCTATATTGCATCCCGGAGTCGCCGCAAGCGTGGGGAGGTACGGATGAACCTTCGGATAAGGCAGATGAGGCCGTCGGATGTCGTGGCCGTCGTCCGCATAGCCAACCAGGCGTTCCTCGAGACCGCCAGGCTCGGTTGGCTCATGGGCAGGAGGGCGGTCGATAGGCTCGTGGAGGACAGGGAGTGCCTTTTCGTGGCCGAGGCAGGTGGGGAGGTGGTGGGCTTCGTGGTCGGGGGATGCAGCGGGGACAGGGCGACCATAGGCTGGATAGCGGTCCATCCGGACTACTGGGGGAGGGGGATAGGAGGGATGCTCCTGGGGGCGGTCGAGGAGGTGGCCCGCAGGAAGGGGATCGGGGTGGTGGAGACCGGAACACCGTTCGCCCGCTCCTTCTACGAAAAGCACGGCTTCAGGTGCGTAGGGGTGGACCGTTGTATGGTTTTGGAACTTGTGGGAAGGGCCATATCCCTCCCCGAGGGTGTGCGGGTCCGCACCTTGATGTTGGACGACATCGGGTCGCTTATCGAACTTATGGGGGAGGACGAATGGCTCAGGTTCTCGAGGGCGTTCTTTTCGGCTTACGAGGACGACCCTGAAAAGGCGATAATGGTAACATCTAAGGAAGGGACGACCTTAGGGGTTGCGGTGGGAGAGAACGATCGTACTTACGGTGAGCTTGTGACGCTCACCTACATGTTCGTCGGAAGGGAAGGGGATGCTATGAAGGTGCTGGATTCCATGGCATACCTTGCATCCTCGAGGGGCCATAGGTGGCTCGGGGTGAGGTTGCCGCTTGAGGGAACGTCCCAGGAGGAGCTCGAGGGGAGGGGATGGGAGGATGCCAAGCTTCCATCCTTCTGGACCAGGTACAGGATGAGGAAGGAGATCTGAGGAGGTCAGGATGAAGGCAGGGGCTGGTAAGGTCAGGATAACGCCGCCTGTGGGCATACCCATACTGGGTCACCTGTTCAGGGTGTCCGAGGGGGTGCACGACGACCTGTGGGCCAAGGTCCTGCTCTTCGAGGAGGGAGGGGAGGTCGGGGGGTTGGTCGCCCTGGACCTGGCTTGGCCGATGCCTGAGGGGGACTACGTCAAGATAAGGGATGCCATCCAGGATGCGACCGGCATCCCGGGCCAGAACTTCATGGTAAGCTGCACCCATTGCCATTCCGGCCCTGCGTTCAAGCCCCATCCGGGCTTTCCCATCCCCCTCAAGCGACAGAGGGAACTGATAGAGCCTTGGGTGGAGGAGCTGCCGCACAAGGTTGCGAAGGCGGCCGAGCTTGCGGCCTCCGACATGAGGGAAGTGGAGGTCAGGTTCGGGAGGGTCCCCATCACCGGGCTCACGTACAACCGCAGGAAGCGAATACCTGAGGGGGTGGCATCCCTCATCAACGTCTCGGCCAAGGAAAGCAGGTACTATTACGGGGATGCATCCGAGATACCCGAAAGCATAAGGCAGCAGTACGTCCACTGGGGCATGCCGAGGCAGATGGCCGAGGAGCTGCCCCCCTCCATACCTGACGGTCCGATAGATCCGGACCTGACGGTGATCTGCTTCGATGGTGTGGCGATACTGGTGAACTTCGCATGTCATGCGGTCGCCACCGCGCCGCCCGTTCCGAACCTCATATCGGCAGGCTTTCCGGGGTACATGGCGGAGCTGGTTGAGCAGGCCACGGGTGCCGTCTGCCTTTTCACCACGGGTGCGAGCGGGGACATCAGACCTTACAGGTCGAAGCCGAGGGGGTTCGAGGAGGTCGAAAGGATAGGCCTTGCGCTCGCTGCGGGCGTCATGAAGGCCAGGGAGGGGGCCCTGCCCATCGAGGACAGGAAGGTCAAGGTCGCAAGCGAGTTCGTCGAGGTCCCCCTGAGGGAGTACCCTCCGAAGGACGAGGTTTCCCGCATCCTGAAGGAGATGGAGGAGGAGTTCGAAAGGGCGAGGTCCCAGGGCAGGTACAAGGATGCTAAGCGCTTGCTCGACAGGATGAACGCCCTCGACTATCCTATAAGGTACTTCGACTGGATAGACCAGAGGGGGACCGTAAGGATAGAGCTTCAGGCCATCTGGATAGGGGACGTCGTGCTCCTGAGCATCCCCAACGAGGTGAACGTGGGCCTGGGGCTGGAGCTCAAGGAGAGGGCGGGGACGGATAAGCTCGTCCTTGTGACCCTGGCAAACGGCTTCTACATGTACCTGCTGAAGAGGGAGGAGTACGAGGAGGGGGGATACGAGGAGGCCGCATGTCGCTTCGCACCTGGTTCGGGCGAGATGGTGGTCGAGGCAGCCGTCAGGCTCGTGGGAGGAAGGAGGTAAAAGATGACCGCCGGCACATCGGCCGTATGCATAACCCCGAGCGTCGGCCTGGACAACATGGGGGATTATCTCCGCCTCAAGCCCGCTTTGGGGGTGGAGGACGAACTCTTCGCCAAGGCCCTCGTCCTGGAGGACGGCGAGAGGAAGGTGGCCATAGTTACTGCGGACATCATAGCCTTTACGGACGAACTTACCAAGGAGACCCGGAGGAGGATAGAAGAACTTACGGGTATAAAGGGCGAAAACGTGCTCCTCAGCGCATCCCATACCCACTCCTCTCCTGCGGTGGCGGAGAAGGACGGGGCATCGAGGGATTACCTCACCGAGCTTTCCAAGAAGATAGCAGGTGCTGTGTTCATGGCGGACAGGAACAGGAGGGAGGCCCTGGTGGGGTGCGGTGTGGGTGAGGCCAAGGTGAGCATAAACAGGTGGCAGAGGAAGGATGGTGGGGTTCGCTGGGGGCCGAACCCGGAAGCTCCTGTCGACCACGACGTCCTGGTGATGCGTGTGGACGATGCCCGTGGGAGGCCCATGGCCATACTGGTGAACTTCGCATCCCATCCCTCCATACTTGGGGCCGACAACCTCCTTTATTCCGGGGACTACGTCAGCCACGTCCAGGGGGTGATAGAGAAGGTATACGACGGAGACGTGACGGCGATGTTCACGACCGGCGCCGGAGGGGACGTTAAGATAGCTGTGTTGACGGAGGACGGAGCTAACTTCCGCTACGGCGATCCTGAGGACTGCCGCCGCTTCGGGACAATTATAGCAGCCGAGGCCTTAAAGGTCGCACAGTTGACGAAGCCGAAGCAGGTCCGGAGGGTGGAAGCCAAGACCAGGAAGGTCGAGCTTCCCCTCGTCGAGCTTCCGAGCGCCGATGAGATCGAGGCCGAGCTCCGCAGGCTCGAAAGGGCAGAGCCGTCCGTAGAAAGGTCGCTCGAGATCAACTGGGCCAGGGACACCCTCGAGGCCCTGAGGGAGGGGAGGGCTCCCAAGAGCATCCCTGCAGAGGTCCAGCTCCTGAGGATAGGGGAGGATGTTGCCTTCTTCGCAGTGCCGGGGGAGCTATTCGTGGAGGTTGGAATTAAACTTAAGCAGGCCATGAAAGTTCCGTGCCCGTTCGTAGTGGCATACGCAAACGGGAGCCTGGGCTACCTTCCTTCCAAGCGCGCCGAGGAGTGGGGCTGGTGTAGGCACGACACCTCTTACAGGCTCTCAGGAAGGCCGGCCAACTTTTCCGGGGCTGTGGAGGAAGTGCTTCTGGAGGCCCTCTTCGGGATGATGGAGGAGGGAAGATGAAGAGGATGGAGTCGCTCGCCAGGAGGGTGTTCGTCGGGGGGCGAGAGCTTCCCCCCTTGCCGAGGCGCCCCTCCAAGGTCCTGGAGGCGGAAGTACCGCCGGGCAGGCGCCTGCAAGCGGGTGCTGCCAAGGTGGACGTCACTCCGTCCGGTCCTGTGACCATACGGGGATTCACTCCCAGGACGTCCACAGGGGTCCACAGGAACCTGTACGTGAGGGCCCTGGTCCTGGACGACGGGGAGGAGAAGTTGGCGGTGCTCAGCTGGGAGAAGCTCAACCTCTACCACACACCAGATGGGTTCGAGAGGGTCGCAGACCTCAGGGAGAGGATAAAAGAGCTTATCGGGATACCTCCAGAAAACGTGCTGATAAACGCTTCCCACACCCACTCGGGATGCGAGGGGCCTTTCGAGGAAGCCTCGGTTGAGGCCGTGGAACTTGCCTGGAGGAACATGCGGGAGGCGAGGATAGGGGCGGGCTCGAAGATGATATACGGCATAGGCTCGAACAGGAGGCTTCCGGACGGGACGGGGCTTTGGGGATGCAACCAGCCTAACCCAGAGGGCATCATGGACAACGAATGTGGAGTCGTGAGGATCGAGGACATGCAACGCAAGATCTTAGCTGTCCTGATCAACTACTCAGCCCATCCCTCGGTGCTGGACGCCAACAACACCCTCTTGAGCGGAGATTACGCAGGGGTCGCCATGGCCGAGGTGGAGGATGCCCTCGAAGGGTCCGTGGCCCTCTTCCTCCAGGGGTGTGCCGGAGACACCGGAACCCACACTTTCAGGAGGAAGAGGAGCATTTCGGAGGCGGAGAGGTTGGGAAGGAAGCTTGCAAAGGAGGTCGTCGGGATCGTCAAGCATATAGACGTCCTGCCCTGGGTCCCGTTGAAGGCCAAGAGCAAATTCATCGAGCTCCCACGGAAGGGGGGGAACGGGATAAAGGACGAAATTCAGGTTATGGCCATGGACGACTGCGCCATCGCCTGCGTCGGCTCGATGGAAGCATATGTGGACATAGGTTTGAAGGTAAAGCAGGCATCCCCCTTCAAGCATACTTTCACGGTGGCCTACTCGAACGGACCTTGGCTTGGCTACCTTCCGTCGGAGCACGGGTTTGCGGTCAACGATCCGGACGCAAGGGAGACCCCCTTCGCCCCCGATGCGGTGAAGGTGCTGATCTTTGAGTGCACGGAGCTATTGAAGGAGGTACGTGCTGAGCTATGAAGGGGATAACTTACGAGGTCAGGGGCTCCACCGTATATGCCCTCGAGGGAGGAGAGGAGGCGGGCCGGGTCGAGGTCCCCGAGATAGAGCTTCACTGGGCCGACGGGGTCTACGTGAGGCTGGCGGGGATAGCAGGGGTGTGGACCAGGGAGGACCTCAGGGGGAGGGGGATAGCATCGAGGATGATGGAGGAGGCCAAGAGGTTCGCCATC
>QNCW01000003.1 GCA_003645885.1 Candidatus Latescibacterota bacterium
ATCGTAGATCGCAAGGTGGACCTCCGCAGGGGACGGGAGGGAGAAGGGGATGACGGTGCATGAGTTGAACGGGTTGGGATAGTTCCGTCCGAGTCCAAATCCGCAGGGCACCTGCCGGGGGTCTTCCTCCACCCAAGGGGCAGGGGCCAGGACCAAGGCCTTCCTGGACAGATACCTCACAGCCGGCCAATTCTTCTCCTGCCAGATGGCCCTCACTAACACCCTTCCCGGCTTCCAGCCTTCAGTGCTAACTTCGCCCTCATAGACGGTCCCCTGTTTCACCATGACGACGGGGATTATTTCCCCATCGGGCCTTTCGACGGTGACATCCATCTCCCCCTTCCAAAGGGGATGATGATAGCTCAGCTCCGCTTTTATCACGATCTCCTCCCCAACCGTCGGCTCTTCGGGGAAGACCTGAAGCTTCACCCCAACTACCCCATCGTAACAGCTCTGGTAGTGAGAACCTTCTCCAGAAAGGTTAAATCCGTAAGGAGCGAAACTTTCCGCCCACTGGGGAGTTCCGGGGACATCGCCACTTGAAAGCATCTCCTGCCACTCTTCGTCGGTGAGCCTATCTGCCATGGGATGCTTGAACTCGAAATACGAGAACATCGCTCCCTGGGCCACCACGAGCTCACCTTCCACCTCCACGATGACGTAAAGGTTCAAAGGGCATCCAACTCCTTCCTCCAAACAAAGCCCCGAGTTCGGGTCGGTGTGCACATCGGCTACCACCGCCATATGGTCGTCCGTATCGCTTTCTATCTGGCCGCTTATCTCGGGAGGGAAGGTGACAAGATCTTCTAAACGACCCCCTATCGAACAGATAAGTTCGTATTCTTCGAAGTCCAAGCCCTCGTTCATCAGCTCCTTCTCCGAGATTAGCTTTAGCTTCAAAAGTAACGACTCAAAGGAGTTCAGCTTCTTCTCCACCTCACCTATCAGCAACCCCCTTTCCTCCAGCCCTGTCCTCATAAACCTGGCCAGGGCCGCAAGCCTGGCATATAGGTGCGGGTTGGGCTCCACGTATCCATGGACGAGGCCCGGAGGAAAGCCACTCGCTCCGACAGTATAGCTCTGCTTGGCATACAGGATGGTATCGTGCCTGAGTTCCGCCCACGAGCCCAGAGCAGTTATTAGCTCCTTGTCAGCCCATGCGGGGTTCTGCATGAAGGAGGGATATCCCTCGCCCTTGGGGAAAAGTAGAGGCATAAGGCAATAAAGCCAGTTCCAGTATAGGTTCTGAGCCCATACCTCCTCATCGAAGGAACGAAAGAGCTGCCTTAGGGAGTCAACTTTGGCCGGATATTCTGGATAAAGCTCACCCTGATGGTACACCGAATCCAATATCGCAGCAGCCCTCTCGGAGCCCAGCACCGAGAGCACGTCCAGACCCATCGGAAAGAGCCTGCCCCGCACCTTCGAATAGACAAGTTCCGTGAATATATGGGAATCCGGTATATACCTCTGCCCCATGAACCTGAACCCCTTGGTCACATCCTCGAACTCCTCCCACTCCCATACCCAGGAGGAGCAGATTGCAGGGTCGCGAAGCTTCTTGGCCTCCTCTATGAACTGCGAAAGCTTCCCATCTTCGGCGAATCCTTCCAAGGGAAGGTTCCGGTAGCCCGGCCCATACACCTTCCTTATAAGCTCCAGGTACTCCTGCACAGTCAAATCGTCCGCCCTCCCGACGAAGAAGACGGTGGGGGTGTATATCTCATCCCACACCTCCAGAGCAGGCCGACCTTCGACCTCGGTCCGATCTAAGGCAAGCACTATGTAGATGGCCCCGAGGGTCTCCTCCTTGCCCTTTTCTATTCCTCCCTCCCGAGGAAGTGGTTCGAGCCTGAACATCATCCTGCCGTACCACATCATAGCCTTGAAATACCTCCTCAGGACCTCGTTCCTGGTATAGTGCCCCCTCGGCTTATACTGGCTGTAGTCCTCCATGTACCCGAAGATGGGAGAAGATTCGAAACCCCTATGGGCATCTATCAGGGCCAACTCCGCTTCCACCAGATCCCTTACATACTCCGGGACCGGAGTATCCGGGTCCAATAGCTTAGTAGCCACGGAAAGATAGGCCACATCCCTCCTCAAGACCTCCTTGACCTTAGGATTTTCTACCTGGTTATACATCTCCTCCATCTGTTCCAGCATCGCCTCGTTCAGAGCATCCAGGTCAGAGCAGAACCTCCCGACCTCCAAAAGCCTCAGAATATTGTCGTAGAGCACGTGGAACGTGTGGAGCACGCAGTCGGTCGTAACGAATATGGGGACCTGCCTTTCCATCAGCTCCTTGTAGATGTCATACATCTGCTTGTAATTACTTGGACTTGCGAAGAAGCCGTTCTTCAAAAGAAGGGCCTTCTCCTCCTCGCCGAAGGAGAACTTCCCTAAGTTCGCCACGTTGGAGAAGTCCGGCTCGACCACATAAGGCTTGACCTGCGGGACGACTTCCACAGGATATGGCCTGTAAACTCCGAACTCTGTCCTCACCTCGTGCCTTATCTCCGCCAACATCCCCGCCGATACATCCAATGCTGCGAAGAGGGCCAAAACGAGCGATGCGCCCCTTTTCCACATTTAGGCTCACCTCCTCCTAAGTGTCTTCTTGACCTCGCCCCAAGTTACGGGATCTGCCGACAGGAGCTCGAGCTCGAGGGCTTCGGCCAGCTTTACCGGATCGACCCTACCTTCGTGTAGGTCCCCCCTGTACGATAAGCTTCCGTGCTCCATGTAGTGGAGGGCGATGTAGGGTACCTCAACCTTGATGTCCTTTAAGGGGTTGACTATTACGATGTAGCCCATGTTGACGTATTCGCCGCATATCCCGCACCGCTCTAAGCCCCTCATCGCATATTCCACCTTGTAGGGATGGGTTTTACTCTGGGCGGTGTCCAGGTCTTCTATGGCCTTCAGCATAACCTTTGCAAGCTGCACCCCGTCGGGCACGCCGTCGTCGTCCGTGTCCGGGTCATCGGGATCGGTGCTAAGCTTGGTCTCCTCTGAGTCCTTAAGCCCGTCATTATCCCTGTCCTCGGCTATGTAGATTACATGGGGATCGGTCCCCCCGCCCACAGCCGGATGCGACGGGAAAAGTATCAAGCATGCCGCAGCTATGCCCCCGACAAGGCTCTTAAGAAGGCCCCGGCCCGAAGCATGCGAAAGCAACTTTTCGCATTCGTCCCATATGCGCCTATACTCGGGGAGCAAAAGCGGAGTCACCCGGCATCCCCTGCAGGCCCAGTGGAAGAGGAGCCTCTGGTCCTCGGGAGGAAGGCCGTTCTCGTGGTACCCCTCCTCTATGAACTCCTCCACGCAACAGGGCGGATAACCGAACAAGAAGCCCTCGAGCCTC
Source organism: Candidatus Latescibacterota bacterium (assembly GCA_003645885.1). GTDB lineage: Bacteria > Latescibacterota > 4484-107 > B68-G9 > B68-G9 > B68-G9. Next base: position 3,368 of record QNCW01000003.1, read on the forward strand.
ATATCGTCCTCGGACTTTGCCACAGGGCTTCCGGAGAACCTGCGCCTGTATACCTCTATGTAAGAACGGTTAAGTCCGAACAGGAGCTCTTGGACGGTCGTTCCCGAGGGAAGCTTCCTTTCGACGACCACAGGTCCGAGGCCGAGGGATTCGAGGGTCCTTATCTCCTTCCTCCCGAACGGTCCTTCCCATCTGCTTATGGGCTTTAAGCCCTCGGCCGTCAGAAGCGTCAAATACGCCAGCTCAGGGTCCAACCGGACGAGCTTCCCAGCGTCCTTCATCGTGTTCCTCCTCCTTGCACAAATATAGCTTCTCTACCTTATCGGCGTCAAGAAAAAAACGACGGGCCAACCGAGAGGCCTCGGCACGGCCCGTCGGGCGCCGGAACTCAGCTACCTGAAGCCGGCCTTCACCTTCCCCCAGGATGAGGGTTCGACCGCCGTAGCACCGAAGATCTTCCGGAGGGTTTCGGCGTCGTAAGCCTCTTCTTCGATGGCTTCGGAAGCAACGGAGTTCCTTTCACATATAGCCAACACCTCGAAGATAACTTCGGGGTCAGAGGCGACCACCTCCGCCTTTATGGTCACCTCCCTGCCGACCCACCCTTCGAGGTCGATGGTGCTACTTTGAAGCACGACCTTGTCGTCGAGGGTATAGGTGCCGTCGTCCCTCTTTAAGAGCGTCCCGTAGCCACCTATTACCTGTTGATGAACTTCATCCCCCGGCTCTGTGGTCTCGTGATGTTCCTCGATCTCCAGCACTTCGATCGTGAGGGGGTCTTCGGATACCACCTCTCCTTTGACGACAACCTCTTTGCCGACGTATGGCTCGAGGTCGATTCCGCCGCTCCGCAACGCTATGCCGTCGAGGAGATAGGTCCCGCCGTCCTTCTGGAGTATCCCTCGAAGGACCACTATATCGGGGTCGTCTTGGGCCATAACTAAGGAGACGATAGCAAAAACCACGACGGCGGACCAGAACAGTGCCTTAACTACCGGCCAGAACAACTTCTTCCGTTCCATCTTTCCCTCCTTTTCATTTCCGTCCTCCTTCGCTCATCCGGATGAGCTTCGTCATACTTTTGAAGCAACATATGTGCCAACTCCTTGGGTCCAGAGGCTAATCCTTTAAACCGTTATAAAACCGAGATTTTTGAGATTTAGTGATAACACTGAATGTTCCGGAGGAAAGGAACCTTTCAAATTTCCGAAGCTCGGCTTTCAGATTTCTGAAATAGTGAAGGCCCTCGATGAATCCCTTGACCGGAGGGGAGGCTTGTGGTATATTCCAGGGGAGAGATGGTCACTCCTTTCATTCTGGAGTGCGGCACAGAAAAAAACTTGCATATCGGCGGACATCTTATTATTTTTAGCAGAGGACGAGACGAGCATCCACCCTCAAAAAGGAGGTACGGTGCTATGAAGGGAAAGGTTATGATGTTGGGAGCCCTGTTGTCCTTAGTAGCATGGGGATGCGCCAAACCCCCTACCCAGGAGATGGAGGCGGCCAAGGCGGCGATCAAGGCGGCCAGGGATGCGGAGGCTCAGGTATACGCCCCCGACGAGCTTAAGGCGGCGGAGAAGGCCCTCTCCGACGCTGAGGCCAAGGTCGAGGCGAAGAAGTATAAGGAAGCCAAACCGTTAGCTATCAAGGCCAAGGAGCTGGCCGATAAGGCCAAGGAACTGGCTGTAAGGAACAAGGAGAAGACCCGCTCGGATGCGGAGGTCGCCTTGGACGACGCTTCCAAAGCCATCTTTGAAGCCAAGGAGGCGTTGGAAGCCGCTGCCGGGACGCTGTCCAAGGTCGGCAAGGTCCTGCCCGGAAAAAAGAGGGAAGAGTTCGATAGCGAGTTGGACTCCCTAAAATCCTTGGTCGAGCAGATGGAGAAGGACTTAGAGGCCGGAAGGATGGCGTTCAACAGGGGCGCCTACAAGGACGCCCTGGAAGGGGCAGAAGATTTGGTGGGGAAGGCCGGGACTTTAAAGGACGAACTTTTGGCCTTAAAGGATAGGATAGTTAAGGCTCGTCCCCTTCCCTGGTACGAGCGCCTGAAGAGGAAGAGGTTGGAGGAGCTTAGGAAGCAAAAGGGTTCCTGACATAACCGGTGTCACGCCCAGCTACGGCCTTCCGCCGTAGCTGTTGGCTTTTTATGGAGGGGGGAGATGGCGAGAGCTGGAACCATCCCAAGGCAGAGGATGCCCGAACAGGACCCCCAGGTCCGCATCCACAACTTCCGGGAGGTCCCCTTGGGGTACACCCCAGAGCTTGCCATGAGGGAGGCGGAGAGGTGCCTGCAGTGCAAGAACCCGCAATGTGTCAAGGGATGTCCCGTGGAGGTCGACATCCCGGGGTTCATCCGGCTGATCCGGGAGGGGGACTTCCTCGGTGCTGCACGCAAGATAAAGGAGACCAATAACCTCCCTGCGATATGTGGCAGGGTTTGTCCACAGGAGACGCAGTGCGAGAAACTCTGCGTGCTCGGGAGGAGGTACGAGCCCGTGGCCATAGGGAGGTTGGAGAGGTTCGCCGCCGACTACGAGAGGGAGCACGGCTACGATCCTCCTGCTCTGCCTCCTCCCACGGGGAAGAAGGTAGCGGTCGTGGGCTCGGGACCTTCGGGGCTAACCGCCGCTGCGGACCTGGCCAAGATGGGGCATAAGGTAGTGATATTCGAAGGGCTACATGTGCCCGGAGGGGTTTTGGTGTACGGCATACCGGAGTTCCGTCTGCCTAAGAGCATAGTACAGGCGGAGGTGGACTTCGTCAGGAGCCTCGGGGTGGAGATACGCACCAACTGGGTGATAGGCAAGATACGCACCGTGGACGAGCTTCTGGAGGAGTACGATGCGGTCTACATAGCGACCGGAGCGGGCGCGCCGACGTTTATGGGCATCCCCGGGGAGAACCTGAACGGGGTGTACTCCGCTAACGAATACCTTACCCGTGTCAACCTTATGAAGGCTTATCAGTTTCCCGAAGCTGACACCCCTGTGCGGAGGGGGAGGAAGGTGGCGGTGATAGGTGGAGGGAACGTCGCCATGGACGCAGCGAGGACGGCCAGGAGGCTCGGGGCGGACGTCACGGTGATATACCGCCGCTCACGGGCGGAGATGCCGGCGAGGCTCGAGGAGGTACACCATGCCGAGGAGGAGGGGGTCAATTTCCAGTTCCTCACCAATCCGGTCCGTTACATAGGGAACGACGATGGATGGGTGGTGGCGGCCGAGTGCATAAGGATGGAGCTTGGGGAACCGGACTCCTCGGGAAGGAGGAGGCCCGTGCCCGTGCCCGGCTCCGAGTTCACGATAGAGGTCGACCAGGTGATAGTGGCCATAGGGACACACGCAAATCCTTTGGTCCCTTCTACCACCAGGGACCTCAAGCTCAACGAGAGGGGATATATAGTCGTGGACCCCGAAACCGGGGCCACGAGCAGGGAAGGGGTCTTCGCAGGGGGCGACATAGTCACGGGAGCTGCGACGGTCATAGAGGCCATGGGAGCCGGAAAGAGGGCGGCCAGGGCCATAGATGCCTACCTCAGGGGGACGGATGGAGCTGAACGACTTTAAGCGTTACCTCCGACCTGAGGTGGTCTCCCGCTTGGGAAGGACCGAGCTTGTGGCCAGGCTCGTCGTCGAGGGGTTCCTTACCGGGCTCCACAGGAGCCCTTACCACGGGTTTTCGGTGGAGTTCGCGGAGTACAGGCCCTACCTCCCCGGGGACCCTCCGAGGGATGTGGACTGGAAGGTGTACGGCAAGACCGACAGGCTCTACGTTAAGGAGTACGAGGAAGAAACCAACCTTAAGGCCTACATAATGTTGGATGGAAGCAATTCCATGGGCTTCACATCCGGGGAGGTAACCAAGTTCGAATATTCCAAGTACCTCGCCGCTTCCCTGTGTTACCTCCTCCTGAGACAGAGGGACGCCGTAGGCCTTGCGGTCTTCCGGGAGGGGATGACCTCCTACCTCCCCCCACGCTCCGTCCCCTCGTACCTTTACGAGCTCCTCCGCCGTCTGCCGTCCTCCCCCCAGGGGAGGACCCAACTCGGCCCGGCCCTGCACTCCTTAGCCGAGCGCGTAACCAAGAGAGGGCTCGTGGTCGTGCTCTCGGACCTTATGGACGACCCGGAGGAGGTCCTCGCAGGGCTCAAGCACCTAAGGCACAGGAAACATGAGGTCATAGTCTTCCACATCTTGGACCCTGCGGAACTTTCCTTTCCCTTCCAGGAACCGGCCGTATTTCGTGGCATGGAGGGTGAGGGGGAGGTGAGCTTGGAGCCTTGGCATATAAGGGAGCACTACAGGAGGATGGCCTCTGATTGGGTCGGAAGGCTCGAGGGGGAGTGCAGGGAGCATGGGATAGACTACACGCTCCTGAGGACCTCGGACCCCTACGACGTTGCCCTCCTCAGATACCTGGCCCGGCGCAGGGTCGTGGCCTCGTAGCACCCGTCGGAAGGATTTCAAACTTATAGGGGAGGCGGCCTTAGGCCGCCTCCCCTAAGTTTTCAGAACAGCCCCTTCGTGAGGCCGGTCTCCAGGTCTACGTCCACGTCCACGAAGGCAGGTCTGGACGGAAGCCCTGGCATGGTCTGCATGGTCCCGCAGATCGGGTAGTAGAACCCGGCCCCTACCGATGCCCTTATGTCCCTTATGGGGAGCTTGTAGCCCTTCGGTGCCCCGAGCCAGTTGGGGTCGTGGGATATAGAAAGGTGGGTCTTGGCTATGTTGATGGTCATGGGAGAGAAGCCTATCCTTTCGAACATCTTCAGCTTCCTGTCCGCCTCGGGGTCGTACTCGACGCCGTCGGCCCCGTGGACCTTGGTGGCGAGGATGTGGATCTTCTCCCTTACGGGGGTATCGTCGTCGAACAACGGCTTGAACTCGTGGGGCTTCTCCACCGCCTTGAGGACCTCCTCCGCAAGCTCCAGGGCCCCTTCCCCACCCTTGGCCCAACATTCCACCACAGCGGCTCCGTCAGCTCCGAGTTCTAAAGCCATCTTCTTCACAAGTTCCAGTTCCTTCTCGGTGTCGGAGGTGAAGCGGTTTATGGCCACCACCACGGGGACCCCGAAGAGCTTGACTATCTCTATGTTCTTGGCTAAATTCGTCCTACAGCCCTTCTCCAGGGCCGGGAGGTTCTCGGTCTCGACGGCCTCCTTGATCTTGGAGTACTTCATCCCTGGCTTGAAGTGGAAGGCCCCTCCGTGCTGCTTCAGGGCCCTCACCGTGGCCACGACGACGGCGCAGTCGGGCTTTATCTCGTAACCTGCCCACCTCGCCTCCCTACAGGTCACCTCGCAGAACTTGGTGAACCCACAGTCCGCTCCGAAGCCGTTCTCCGTGACCACGTAGTCGGCGAGCTTCAGGGCCACGAGGTCGGCTATGGTGGAGTTGTTGCCGTGTGCCACGTTCGCGAACGGGAAGCCGTGGCATATCATGGGGTGCCCTTCGGTGGACTGGACGAGGTTGGGCTTTATGGCATCCTTGAGTAACACTGTCATAGCTCCTGCGACCTTCAGGTCCTCGCAGGTCACGGGCTTGCCGTCGTAGGTGTAGCCCACGACCGCCCTCCCTATCCTCTCCCTCAGATCCTTCAGCCCTGTGGTGAGGGCGAGTATGGCGGCGGTCTCGGTGGCCACTGTTATGTCGTAGCGGGCCACCCTTGGGTACCCGTTCGCCCTCCCTCCGAGCCCGACTACGACCTCCCTCAGGGCCCTAGCGTTCACGTCCACGCAGTAGGTCCAGGTTATGTTGAGGGGGTCTATGTTCAACTTGTTCTTGTGGAGTATGCTCGCATCTATGGCGGCGGCGCAGAGGTTGTGGGCCGTGTCCACGGCGTGGATATCGCCCGTGAAGTGGAGGTTGATCTGCTCCATAGGTAGGGCCTGGGAGTACCCTCCACCTGTGGCACCTCCCTTTATCCCGAAGGTGGGACCCTTGGAGGGCTCCCTGAAGGCGTTTATGACCTTCTTCTTCATGAGCCAGAGGGCCTGTCCGAGGCCGAACGAGACCACGGTCTTCCCTTCCCCTAAGGGGGTCGGGGTTATCGCCGTCACCGCTATCAACTTCCCGTTCGGCCTGTCCTTGAGCCTCTCCATCACTTTGGCGTAGTCTATCTTGGCTATGTACCTCCCGTAAAGCTCTATCTCCTCCTCCAGGAGCCCAGCGTCCTTGGCCACATCCACTATCGGCCTGAGCTCGGCCTCCTGGGCGATCTCAAGGTCCGAAGGGACCGGCCACCTCTTCTTTACAGGCATCTTACCCCCCTTCCGTTTGGGCCTATCTTTCTATTCAAATTTACGAAATAACCTTTTAGATGTCAAGGAAGCTTGACACCGGGAGGAGGTTTATGTAACTTTAAACCCTAGAAAGGGGGGATGTCCATGACGGAAGAGCTTTCCGAAAGGGACCGCACGATCCTTCATTCCGTGATACATACGTATGTAGAGACCGCCGTGCCGGTCGCCTCGCAGACGATATGCAGGAGGTACCGGTTGGGGCTCAGCTCCGCCACTGTCCGCAACACTATGATGGAGTTGGAGGACAAGGGGTACATAAGCAGACCCCACGTCTCCGCCGGGAGGGTCCCCACCGACAAGGGATACAGGTTCTACGTGGATGTACTCATGCCCCGCAGGTACCTTTCGGAGTCGGAAAAGGAGACCTTCAGACGGAAGGTCCGGGACGCCGTGCGGGAGGAACAGGTGGACCGGATTTTAGAGCAGGTGGCCCGGGCGTTGGCCGATATGGCCAAACAGCTTGGGGTCGTTTTGGCACCCAGCTTCGAGAACGGCATCTTGGACAGGATAGAACTGGTCCCCCTGACTTCGCAGAGGTTGCTTCTAGTGCTCACCATAAGGTCCGGGCTTGTAAAGACGGTGGTGCTTAGGGTGGAATCTCGGGTCAGACCGGAAGATGTGGAGGAGACCCGTCAGGTCCTCAATCAGAGGCTCGCCGGTCTGACCATCGGGGAGATAAGGCGTTCCATCGGTGAGCGTATGCGAGGGGTCGGAAGGGGGGACCCTAAGGTGCTTCAGGTCATAGTGAAGGAAGCAGAAGAGCTGTTTTGGTTCAGTCCATTCGAGGACCTATATATAGGCGGTATACCTTACATCTTCTCCCAGCCCGAGTTCAGGAACCCGAGGAGGGCGAAGGCCATCGTGAGCCTTCTCGAGGAGAGGGGGGCTGTGACCGAAATGTTGGCCGAGAGGATGGACCGGCCCGGGGTGCACATATCCATAGGACATGAGCACCAAATCAGGCCCATGCAATCCTGTAGCTTACTTACCGCCACCTATCAGGTAGGGAACGTTTCTGGGGTTGTGGGGGTCCTGGGGCCGACCCGTATGAGATATTGGAAGCTTTCCGCCTTGGTGCAGTACGCCGCCCAGCTCATAGAGGAGCTGTTGAGGAATTGAGGGGCCTTCGCACTTCTTGACTTTCGTTTCCTTCCCTTGTTAATTTACGTTCCGTGACATTTCTACTCCTCCTTCTGGCGAACTTCCACCCGGCTCGGGCCGGGGACGATTTCCAGTTCGCCCGCAAGCTTTACAGGGATGGTTTCTACGAGCTTGCGGCAGCCCAACTTAGATGTTTCCTGGAGGAAGACCCCTCCGGCCCCGATGCCCCGGAGGCCCTCCTCCTCATGGCCCACGCCCTGTCCAAGGAGGGGAGGTGGAAGGAGGCAGCGGAAGCTTACGGACGTTTCTTAGCGAGGTACCCCGAGGACATATGGGCTGGGGAGGCCCTTTGGGGGAGGGCTTTGAGCCTCTCCAAGCTCGGCAGACACCTCGAGGCTGCCGAGGCCTTCGTAGAACTTTACCGCCGCATTCCAGCCGGGAAGCGAGCGGTTTCGGCCCTTCTGAAGGCCGCCGAAAGTTTCAGGAGGGCCGGGAGACCTGACAGTGCCCTGAGCGTCCTCGGGGAGCTGGAGAGGACGTTCCCCTCGGCAGAGGAGGTCAGGTACGAGAAAGCTCTATGTCTTAAGGCCTCCGGGAGGCTCCGGGAGGCCCTCGAAGAGCTTGAGGGTCTGTCCCGGCCGGACGCCCTCCTGACCCTCGGCCGTATATCTTTGAGCTTGGGAGAGGTGGCCCGGGCCGAAGGGGCCCTGAGGGAGCTCGAGGAGAAGTTTCCCGAGGAAAGTTCAACCGCCCTCCTGGCCTTCGAGATGGCACAACACAGCTTAGAAGAAGGGGACGAGGACCGAGCCCGCCGCCTGTTCGCATCTGCCCTCGGCTCCTCCCTGCCGGAGGACCTCGTTCCCTCGGCCCTTTTGGGTGCCGCAAGGGCCTCCCGCCTTACGGGCGACGCCTCGGACGCCCTCGCCCGCTGCGATGCATTCCTGAACAACTTCCCCGGACATCCCCTGGAATCCGATGTCCTGGCCGAGAGGGTCCTCTGCCTTCTAGTCTTGGGGGAGGAGGAAGATGCCCTTTCCACCGAAAGGAGGCTCCGACGGGAATTCCCGGACTCCCCCTTACTTCCCCTCGTATGGAAGGCCTTAGGAGATTTCTACAGGGAAAGGGGCGAGCTTTTAGATGCCGTGAGGTACTACAAAAGTTGCTTGAGGAAGGAGCATGGGGAGGACGTGGCGCTGGCCTTAGCCGAGACCTACCGCTCCCTCGGATGGTACGAGGAGGCCCTCAGGATATATCAGGGAACGAGCTGGGAGGACTCGGCCGCCTCGGCACAGTGGGGACTTGCCGAGTGCTTGGAGGAGATGGGGGACCCGAGGGCGGCAGGGGAGTACGCTCGCTTCCACAGGCGTTTCCCCTCCGACCCAAGGTCGGAGGAGGCGAAGAAGAAGGAATCGTTCCTCAAGGCTCGCTCCCCGAACTTGGAAGGGGCCATCCGGGCCCTGGCCGAGGCCGAAAGTGGATCGGAAGAAGCTTTGGCGGAGGTTTACCTCTCGCTCGGAAGGCCCGAGGAGGCTATGAGGCTCCTTTCGAAGGAGGTGGAGGACACCACTGCGTCTGATACCGTGCTCTACCTGTTCGCCAGGAGCGCCCTGCTTTCCGGAAGGAGGCAAGAAGCCCTCTCAGCCTACAGGAGGCTGATCTCTCGGTATCCGGAAAGCCCCTACTCCGAAGAGGCCTCGCTTTTCGTCCTGAGGGAGAAGCTCTCCCATATACCGGAAGGACGGGGACTTTACGAGGCCATGCTTTCCGGATACTCCGAACTTCTCAGGCGCTACCCCTCAGGCGACAGCACGGACGCCATAATCTTCGGCATAGCAAATGCCTACAGGGGACTTGCCTCCTACGACAGTTCGGAGGTCGCGAGGGCCCTCTCATGGATGGACAGGCTTTGGAGGTACTACCCCGAAAGTTCCTACGCCGACGACGCCATGTTCTGGGCCGGAAAGCTAGCCCTCAGACGAGGTGCCCTCTCCTATGCGGATTCGACCCTCTCCAAGCTCGTCGAGGAACATCCCGAAAGTCCCTTTTCGCCGAAGGCTTACGAGCTTCTGGGGGAGATAGCCTTAAGAAGTGGTCGGGAGGACCTCGCCGCCCGATACTGGGAGGAGGCTTTGTCCAGCCTTCCCGAGGACGAGGAGCTCTTAGGGCGCCTGGCCGAACTCTACATCTCGCTCGGGAGCCCGGAGAAGGCCGTCCCTCTCTACCGGAGGCTCGTGAGGTTGAGGGAGACCCCAGAAAGGCTCGAGGCCTTGGCCTCTTCCTGCCTTATGGCCTCCCTTAAGGAGGAGGCCGTAAGGTGGTACGGGGAACTGATCTCAAAATATCCCGACCTCGGAGATTCGGTCCGCATAGCCTACGGCGAGCTTTTGGCAGAACTTGGAAGGAAAGAGGAGGCCGTAGAGGTCCTAAAGAAGGTCGAATCCCCCGGGGCCCTTTCCCTCTTAGCGGACATGCTCTACGAACTTGGCAGGTACGAGGATGCCCTCGCCGTCTACGGTAGGCTCGGAGCGCTCGGGAAGGAGGATTTCGGCAGGAAGATCCTTTGTCTTATAACCTTAGGAAGAAAGGAGGAGGCTCGGAGGCATATAAAGGCCTTCCACAAGAGGTTCGGAAAGGGGGGGGAATGGGACGACAGGTTCAACGTGGCCTTCGGAAGGGAGGCCTTGGATAGGGGCTTGTACAAGACCGCAAGGGAATATTTGAGAAAGGTCAAGGGAGGCAAATACCTCCCCCAAGCCCGCTATTATATAGCCCTTTCCTACTTTAAGGCCAAGGAGATGGACAAGGCCATAGAGTCCTTCTTAAGCCTCGTAAAGATGGACCCCGAGGCCTCCATCCTGAGGAAGGCCCATATGCGCTTGGGGACCTTATATTACCTCACAAGCCAGTACGCCCTGGCAGCGGACTCCTACAGGAAGGCCCTCTCGGAAGGAATCTCGGGCAGGGAGGCCCAGGAGGCCCGTTTCAACCTGGCCCTCTCATACGAAAGGCTCGGAAGGTACGAGGAGGCCCTTTCCGAGCTGGAGGCTTTGGAGAGGGACTTCCCCGAAAGCCCCCTCCTGAAGAGGGCCGAGATAAAGCGAGGGATCTACATGATGAAGCTCAGGAGGTACGAGGAGGCCATAAGACATTTCGAAGCCTTACTTCCTAAGGTGGACAGAGCAACCCAGGCCGAACTTTGGTTCCACATAGCTGAGGCGTACGCTTCCTTGGGCAGGTACGAGGAGGCTGCCTTAGCTTACCTGAGGATATCCTACCTCTATCCCGAACAGAGGCTCTGGGCCGTCACAGCGGAGTACGAGGCCGCTGGGGTGCTCGGGAGGATGGGGAGGTCAGAGGATGCGAGGAAGTTGTACGAGGATATACTTAAGACGCACGGGCCCCAAAGCGAATGGGGTCGGGCCGCCTCCGAAAGGCTAAAAGAGCTTAAAGGGAAAGCCCATGAAGATTAAAGAACTGCTGCGCATAGTTCCCCTCTTTTCGGACCTCGAGGATGAGGAACTTGAACTTCTGGCCCAGGCATCCTACCCGGCCCACTTTTACAAGGGCCAGGTAATCCTCATGGAGGAGGAGGAGGGGAACACCCTTTTCGTCATAGAAAGGGGCAAGGTAAAGGTCTCGGTCCAGGACAAGGAGGGCAGAGAACTGGTTTTGGCGGTGCTCGGGGAGGGGGATTTCTTCGGGGAGATGGCGATCTTGGACGGCAAGCCCCGCTCCGCAAGTGTCGTAGCCTTGGAGGATACGCTCGCCCTCACGCTCAGGAGGGGGGACTTCTTGAACATAATCCACCGGAACCCCTGGGTGGCGGTGAGGCTCCTGGAGGAGATGGCCAAAAGGATCCGCAAGGCGGATGTTAAGATGAAGAGCTTGGCCCTCTTGGATGTTACAGGGAGGATAGTTTACTCCCTGCTCCAGATGGCCGAGGACGGCGTCAGGGTTCCCGAGGGGGTCCTCCTCCCCTCCCGGGTCACGCGCCAGCTTATAGCCGATATGTCCGGGACGTCCAGGGAGACGGTATCTCGCACCTTGGGACGGCTCAGGGACGACGGATACATACGTATAAGTGGAAGGAGGATAATACTCCTAAGGGAGGACGAACTTTGGGAGCACTTTATCTCCCTTTGAAATGGATATGCTCCTTCAGATCTTAGCCTTGGCCGGTCTTCTCTTCCTCTCGGCCTTCTTCTCGGGCTCCGAGACCGCCTTTTTATCCTTGGACGCTGGCGAAAGGTCCAAGTTCGCAGCCGAACGCTCCCTGATCTCTAAGGCCGCCGTCTTCTGGACGGCCCATCCGTGGAGGTTTCTGGCTACGGTGGTGCTCGGGAACATGGCCGTCAACACCCTCGCATCCAGCGTCGCCGCAGGGATGCTCTGGGAGGCCTTCGGCAAGGAGGGGATCCTCCTGGCGACCTTGTGTATGACGTGGCTGATATTGCTCTTCGGGGAGACCGTGCCCAAAAGCCTCGGGGTCAGAAGGGCGGAGGCCATCTTCAGGAAGGCAGCCCTGCCCCTGATGTTCTTCTCGTGGCTCGTCCTTCCCTTCAGGGAGCTGTTGAGGTCGCTCATGTCCTTGGTCACGCCAGGAGCACGCAACGAGGGCATAACCGAGGAGGAGCTGCGCACGGCCGTAGGGATAGGACATAAGGAAGGAGTTTTGGAGGATTTCGAAAGGGAGCTGATACAGAACATCTTGAGGGTGGACCGCATGGCCGTGAGGGAGGTTATGACCCCGAGGATAGAGATCTTCTCCCTGGACGCAGAGCTTCCTATAAAGGAGGCAGGGCGGATAATGGCCCAGAAAGGGTTCTCCAGGGTGCCCATATGGAAGGGCGACGAGGACCACATAGTGGGATACGTCCACATAAAGGACGTGCTCAAAGCCAAGGTAGAAGGGTGTGGAGGGAAACTTAAGGACATAGCGAGGAAGGTGGACTTCGTGCCCGAAAGCAAGAGGGTGGGGGAGCTCCTCAGGGAGTTCAGGAGGGGGAGGAAACACATAGCCGTAGTCGTGGACGAATACGGGGACCTGGCCGGGATAGTCACCTTGGAGGACCTGCTCGAAGGGGTGGTGGGCTGGATAATGGACGAGAGGGAGAGGTGGAGGAACCAGCCCCGCTTTCTGGACGGGAACAGGGCTTTGGTCTCCGCAAGGATGGACTTGGAGAGGTTCAACGACCTCTTCGGGACAGAGATAGATTCCGAGGAGGCCGAGACCATAGGCGGGTACCTCATGGAGAGGCTGGGGAGGGTGCCGAAGGTGGGGGATGGGATCGCTGTGGGGGACCTTGAGGTGAGGGTCGTCAGGGCCGCACCGAACAGAGTCTTGGAGGTCGAGGTGGTAAGGCTCAGGCCCGGGGGTGTATGAGTTCGCTCTTGCTCGGCATAGTGGCCTGTGTGCTCCTCAGCGGCTTCTTCTCCGGGGTTGAGACCGGGCTCGTCTCCTGCAACAGGCTGAAGATAAGGCACCTGGCCGAAGGAGGGAGTTGGAGGGCCCGCATAGCCGACAAGCTCCTGGCCGAGCCCGAGAGGTTCCTGGTGCTGACCCTGGTGGGGAACAACATCTCCCTCGTGACGGCGACCACCCTCACCACGTACCTTCTGGTACGCCTGGTCGGGGAGGGGAGGGCGGAATGGATGACGACCCTGATCCTCCTTCCCAACATCCTCCTCTTCGGGGAGATCCTGCCCAAAGCGGCCTTCAGACACTGGGCGGACAGGTTGGTCCTTTGGACTTCCCCGGTCCTTTGGTGCTTCCTCCACCTCCTTATGCCCGTAATATGGCTCACCGTGGTGCCTACGAGGTTCATCCTGAGGACCGTCTTCAGGATCTCCCCCGAAGAGCGCTCCCATCTGATATCCAGGGAGGAGCTGAGGGCCCTGATAGAGGAAGGTAGAAAGACCGGCTCGGTGGACCAGGAAAAGGGCAGGATGTTGACAGAGCTTTTCAAGGTGAGGGGGAGGCCCGTAAGGGACGTTATGGTCCCCATATCTAAGGTTCCCAAGGCCGATGCTAAGGCGGAAGTAAGCGATGCTGTGCGCTCGCTTTTGGATCTCGGAGGCCCGGGGGTGGTGGTGTTCAAGGACAGGAAGGCTGTAGGCATCGCCTTCCCCGACAGAATGTTAGAGGCTCGGGAGGGAACGAAGCTCGGTGAGATAGTCGAGGGTGTGGAGTGGGTGCAGGAGCACGAGAAGGCTTACAAGGTCCTGGACAGGTTGCGAAGGAGCAGCCACCACGTCGCCCTGGTGGAGGGACACTTGGGAGGGTGCATAGGCCTGGTCAGGCTGGAGGACGTCGTAGAGGAGATAGTGGGAGAGATATGGGAAGAGGTATGACGATATTGGTGGTGAGCAGGGACGAGGAACTCAGGAAAGATATGGTCTCCTGGTTCGAGGGTGGGGGAGGACATGTAGTGTTGACCGAGGGAGGACGTCCGGCCCTCTCCCTGGTCGAGAGGGGAAACGTGGACCTTGTGGTATGGGACGGGAGGGACGTGGGGGAACTCGAGGCCATATGCAGGGAGGCTAAGAGGCATTACCCAAAGGGCATGGTGGTCTCGATATCGGACGGGGATGTCCCGAGCTGGGTCCAGGTGGACGGGGTCCTGGAGAGGCCCATCGTGAAGGAGGACCTGGAGAGGTTCCTGGAACATGTCCGGGAGAGGGAGAGGTTCCTCTCGGAGAACGGTCTGATAGGTCGGTCGGAGGCGATGCAGGAGGTCTTCGAGACCGCCTTGGAGGTGGCCCACACGGACGTACAAGTTTTGCTCACGGGGGAGAACGGCACGGGCAAGGATATGCTGGCCAAAGCCATCCATAACCACAGTCCGAGGAGGGAGGGACCCTTCATCCCCATCAACTGCGGTGCCATCCCGGAGAGTTTAATAGAAAGCGAGCTTTTCGGGTACGAGAGGGGGGCCTTCACAGGAGCCACCGGGAGGCGCATAGGGGTGTTCGAGGCTGCCCACGGCGGAACCATATTCTTGGACGAGATAGGGGAGATGCCCCTATCAGCACAGGTGAAGTTGCTCAGAGTTTTGGACGAGAGGAAGATAATGAGGATAGGGGGTAGGGAACAGATATCCGTGGACGTGAGGGTGATAGCTGCCACCAACAGGGACCTACGTCAGGAGGTCCTGGAGGGGAACTTCAGGAGGGACCTGTACTACAGGCTCAAGGTGGTGGAGATCCGCATCCCGCCCCTCCGCTCCCATCCCGAGGACATACCCCTTTTGGTACAGGCTTTCGTCCAGGAATACATCGAGGAACACGACATGCCCTTCGGAGGTATATCCGAGGACGCTATGGAGGTCCTCATGCGTTACCCCTGGCCGGGGAACGTCCGGGAGCTTAAGAACGTCGTGGAGAGGATGATAGTGCTCTCCAAGGGGAAGAGGATAACCGCATCGGACGTCCCACAGTACTTGGACGAACGCTTCGAGCCCTCCAGGAACCTCCCCGTGGCCACCGGAAAGACTCCAGACCAGGCCGAGAGGGAACTTATCTACAGGGTCCTGCTCGAGGTCAGACAGGAGCTCTCCGAGATAAAGGACCTCCTCCTTAGGAGACCGGAGCCCCTACCTTACCTCCCCAAGGAGGTGGAGGTAATAGAGGAACATGTGGAGGAGCCCGAGGAGATCAAGACTATGGAGGAGATGGAGAAGGAGATGATACAGAGGGCCCTGCGCCACACCGGAGGCAACCGCCGCAAAGCTGCGAAGCTCTTGGGGATAGGTGAGAGAACTTTGTACCGCAAGCTCCACAAGTACGGGCTGTCGTGATGGGCACTAAGTGCGGATATGTTGCTATAATAGGAAGGCCGAACGTGGGCAAGTCCACCCTCATGAACTCCCTCGTAGGGGAGAAGCTCTCCATAGTCACACCGAAGCCTCAGACCACGAGGACCAGGGTCTTAGGGATACTCACCGAGGACGACGCCCAGATGGTCTTCCTGGACACCCCCGGGTTCCTGAGGCCCAGGGGCCTCCTTCAGGAGGCCATGGTGAGGGAGGTGAGGGAGGGGCTATCGGAGGCGGATGTGGTCCTGGCCATAACAGATGCGACCGACCTGGAGAGGACTTTCGACGAGGAACTTCGGGAGCTACTTAAATCCTCGGGCCGTCCGGCCGTGGTAGCCCTCAACAAGATGGATCTGGTAGGAGGGAAGGAGATATTTGAAGGGCTAAAGTGGCTCTACGAGAGCTTCCCGACGGAGGTAGTGCCGATATCGGCCCTCAAGGGCCACAACTTGGACGAGCTGAAGAAGGTCCTGAAGGGCTTCCTCCCGGAAGGCCCCTTCCTCTACCCACCTGAGGTCCTGGCCGACCAGCCCGAACGCTTCTTCGTGGCGGAACTTATCCGTGAGGAGCTATTCCTGAACCTCGGCCAGGAGCTTCCGTACGCTACCGCCGTCAAGGTTGAGGAGTTCAGGGAGAGGGACCCCTCGCAGGGCAAGACCTACATAAGGGCCACGATATACGTCGAAAAGCCCTCCCAGAGGGGGATAGTAATAGGTGAAGGTGGGGCGATGCTCAAGAAGATAGGCCAGTGGGCGAGGAAGAAGATAGAAGCGTTCCTAGGCCGGCCCGTGTACCTCGAACTTTGGGTGAAGGTTAGGCCCAAATGGTCCAGGAAGGAGGCCACGCTCAGGGAACTTGGGTACCTGAGGTGAGCCGGCCACTCCTATTGACAACCGAGCGAGATATTATTATATTTCCTCCGCAAAGGCGGGGTGGTAGCTCAGCCTGGTTAGAGCGCCGGCCTGTCACGCCGGAGGTCGCGAGTTCAACTCTCGTCCACCCCGCCATTTTCTCTTGGGCTGCCCGTTCAGGTCAGCTCTTTTTGTTAGGTGGAGGTCGTCATGAAGTGGTGGCATTTGAAGGATAGGTTCATAAAGTTGGTGCACATGGATGGGGACGGGCTCGTGCCCGGGAGGGTGGTGGTGAACGGGACGATATGGGACGAGAACGAGGAGTACCTCAAAGAAGTCTCGGAGGAGGCCCCACACGTCGAGGTGAGCGTGGCGAGGGACCCCCAGAGGGCTCGGGAGAACTGGGTTAGGGACGCATGGGGATGCCTCTGGCACTACCCCGGGGGATACTTGGACGGCCAGGTGGTGGAGCATCCCTTGGAGGACTGGTCCTCCTGGAGGGAGTACTCTCCGCCCGACCCCGAGGACTTCACGGACTGGGGTAAGGCCGGGGAGGACGTAAAGAGGGCCAAGGACGAGGGGAAGGTTGCCTGGGGCCACGTCGAGCACGGTTTCCTCTACCTCAGGCTCACGTACCTCAGAGGGTTCCAGAACTTCATGTTGGACGTGGGGGAGGGAAGGAAGGAGCTGAGGGAGCTGATAGACATGGTGACGGACTACTGGTGCGAGGTGGTGAGGAGGTGGCTGGAACTGGGGGTGGACGCCATCTACTTCGGGGACGACCTGGGACATCAGGACTCCCTCCCCATAAGCCCGGAAAGCTGGAGGAAGCTCATAAAGCCCGCCTACAGGAGGATATTCTCGCTCTGCAGGGAAGGGGACGTCGAGGTATACCTCCACACCGACGGGTACGTGGTCGACATAATCCCCGACCTTTTAGAGGTCGGGGTCACGATCCTCAACCCTCAGGACCTGGTGAACGGCCTGGAGGAACTCAGGAAGCTTGCGTGGGGTAAGGTATGCATAGACTTGGACATAGACAGGCAGAGGATAACGCCCTTCGGGACCCCAGAACAGATAGATGAGCATATACTTAGGTGCGTGAGGACCCTGGGCTCCCCGATGGGAGGACTCATGCTCATATACGGGGCCTACCCCGGGACCCCAGCGGAGAACGTTGCGGCGGTCATATCGGCCATGGAGAGGTACCACGACTGGTGGAGATGTGGAGGGACCCGGAGAGGATAGGACTGGACACGGGCCATGTGTCAGGAGGTCGACGGAACGAGGGAGCTTGCGGAGCTCGCCCTGGAAGTTGCCAGGACCTGTGGGGCGAGCTATGCGGACGTGAGGATAGTGCGCACTGAGGAGGAGAGGATATCCGTCAAGAACTGCTTAGTATCCGAGCTTTCGCGGAACGAGGACATGGGCTTCGGGGTCAGGGTCTTAGCGGACGGAGCCTGGGGGTTCTCGAGCAGCAGCGTGCTCTCCGAGGAGGAGGTGCGAAGGGTCGTGGCCGAGGCCGTGGAGATAGCCAAGGCGAGCGCCTCCTTGAAGCTGAGGGACGTCACGCTTGCTCCCGAGCCTCCCCACACGGCCGAGTGGACGACACCTATAGCTAAGGACCCATTCGAGGTCCCCTTGGATGAGAAGATCGACCTCCTTACAAGGACGACCGAGGAGGCCCTGAGGACGGGGAAGATAAAGGTCGCCCAGGCCGGGATGAGGTTCGTGAGGGAGCACAAGCTCTTCTCAAACACCGAGGGGAGCTACATAGAACAGGTCCTTTACTTTTCGGGCGTGGGGTTCACTGTCTTCGCTGTAGGGCACGGCGACATGCAGAGGAGGTCCTTCCCATCGTCCTTCGGGGGGCAGTACATGTCCAAGGGGTACGAGCTTGTGGAGGAGGTACCCCTCTTGGAGAACGTGGGGAGGATATCCGAGGAGGCCGTTATGCTCCTTAAGGCCAGGCAGTGCCCCGAGGCCACCACGGACCTCATATTGGACGGCTCCCAGCTCGCCCTCCAGATACACGAGTCCTTGGGGCATCCGTCCGAGCTGGACAGGGTCTTGGGCACGGAGGCGAGCTTCGCTGGCACGAGCTTCCTCACCCCGGATAAGCTCGGGAGGTTGAAGTACGCCTCGCCCATAGTGGACATAGTTGCGGACAGTACCGTCCCCGGAGGGCTCGCAACGGCCGGGTACGACGACGAGGGGGTGGAGGCGCAGAGGTGGTACCTCGTGAGGGAGGGCACGTTCGTGGGGTACCTCACTTCGAGGGAGACCGCCCCGGTCTTGGGCGAGCCCAGGAGCAGGGGGTGCATGAGGGCGGACGGATGGAACAGGATCCCCCTCATAAGGATGACCAACATAAGCCTCATGCCGGGGGACCCCACCTTGGACGAACTCATAAACGACACCAGGGACGGGATATACATGGAGACCAACAAGAGCTGGAGCATAGACCAGAGGAGGATAAACTTCCAGTTCGCGACCGAGATAGCGTGGAGGATAAAGAAGGGCAGGAAGGTCGAGGTCCTCAAGAACCCCTCCTACCAGGGGAAGACCTTGGAGTTCTGGAACTCGTGCGATGCGATATGCAACGAGGACCACTTCGTGCTCTGGGGTATAGTCAACTGCGGGAAGGGACAGCCGCTTCAGATAGCGAGGATGTCCCACGGGGCCTCCCCTGCGAGGTTCAGGAGGATAAAAGTGGGGGTGGCGCATGCTAAGTAGGGAGGAGATCAGGGAGATAGCGGAAAGGGCCCTGAGGACCTGCGAGGCCGACGAGGTCGAGGTCGTGGTGCGTACCTGGAGGAGCTACCTCACCAGGTACGCCTCAAACTACATACATCAAAACCTCGGAGAGGCCTCCCTCCGGATAACCCTGAGGGCGGTGATAGGAAGTAGGATGGGCGAGGCGTCGGGGGAGGGGACGGACGAAAGTTCGCTCAGGAGGCTAGCAAGGAAGGCCTCGGAGCTTGCGAGGTCCTCCCCCGAGGACCCCGAGCTTCTCCCCAGGCTCGGGCCACAGGAATACAGAAAGGTGGACGCCTTCTGCGAGGAGGGCACCTCCCCCTCGGAGAGGGCGAGGTGGATATCCGAGGTCGTGGCGCACTGCAGGGAAAGGGGACTCGAGGCAGCTGGCTTCTTCTCCGAGGAGAGGAGGGCGCTGGCGATAGCCAACTCCAAAGGGCTTTTTGCATTCTACAGAAGGACTTCCTTCACGTTCAGCGCATCGGTCACCTCGGGGGAGGGCTCCGGGTGGTGCGAGAGGAGTTCGTGGAGGAAGGATGAGATATCCCCGAGGGAGGTGGGGGAGGTTGCCGTTAGGAAGGCGGAGATGGGGAGGAACCCGAGGGAGGTGGGGCCGGGGAGGTACACAGTGATATTGGAGCCTGGGGCGGTGGCGGACCTGATAGGATACCTCGCCCCCGGCTTCGACGCACTGGCCGTGGAGGAGGGAAGGAGCTTCCTCTCCGGGAAGGTGGGAAAGAAGCTCTTCGGCGATAACATAAACATAGCATCGGATGTGTACCATCCCCTGCACAGGGATGTACCCTTCGATTCCGAAGGCGTGCCCACCAAGAGGGTCCAGCTTATAAGGGACGGGGTGGCCGAGAACTTGGCCTACGACAGGCTCACAGCGAAGAGGCACGGCCTCGAGCCCACCGGCCACGGGCTCGGTCCGAGGGGTAGGTTGGGGGCGATCCCGAGGGCCCTGGTGATGGAGGGGGGGAGGGACACCCTCGAGGAGATGATATCCTCCACCGAGAGGGGGATACTCGTCACGAGGTTCCACTACCACAACCTCGTGGACCCCATGAAGCTGATAGTGACGGGGATGACGAGGGACGGAACGTTCTGGATAGAGGACGGCAGGATAAGGTTCGGGATAAAGAACCTGAGGTTCAACCAGAGCCTCCTTGACCTGCTCAACAGTGTGGAGATGACCTCCGAGCCGGTTTACGTATCCGGGGCAGTGGTCCCGGCCCTGAAGGCCAGGGAGTTCAACTTCACCAGCAGTACGGAATTTTGAGGGAGCATCGGCAGCCAGGACCCCGATAGAGGAGGCCTGATGGTGGGAGTGGACCTCGTGGAGGTAGGGAGGATAAGGGAAGCGGCCTCGAGGTTCGGGGATAGGTTCCTTAAGAGGGTCTTCACCCGGAGGGAGTTGGAATATTGTATGGCCAGGATGGACCCCTATCCCCACTTGGCGGCGAGGTGGGCGGCCAAGGAGGCCTTCGTCAAGGCCCTGGGAACAGGCTTCGCCCGGGGCATAAAGTGGAAGGATGTGGAGCTGCTTCCGGGAGGGGAAAGGCCCTACCTCGTCCTCGGTGGAAGGGCCTCCGAGCTTCTTGGGGAGAGGAGGGCCGAGGTCAGCATATCCCACACCGATTCCTACGCAGTGGCCGTAGTGCTCATCTTCCCTCGATAGATGCTCTGTCCGCCTTAAGCGTGCGAGCATACAGGACCCATCCTACGCCCGTCACGGGCAGGTACTGGGTGGCATGGTAGAAGGCCGATATCCCGAGGGCCTCTTCCTTTGGGACCCCGAAGAGCGAGAGCCCTAAGATGCACGAGTACTGAAGCGTGCCGACGTACCCAGGAGAAGAAGGTATCATGACCCCTATTGTCATAAGGCCCATAACCACGGGAAGGGAGCAGGCAGGAAGGCTCCTGTGGAACGCTAAGAAGCTTCCGTAGAGAGCTGCCATCGCCACCGTCCACACTCCGAAAGACAACAGGAGGACCTTCGGTATCTTTCCTCCCCCGGCCAGAGCACCCAAGCCCTCAGAGAACGCCTCCACGAACCTCCCGAGCCTCCCTGAAAGCCTCCCGATGAGGGCCTCGACGTGTCCCCTCAGGGCTATAAGGGCGACGAGGGCGCAGACGAAGAGGCCCAGGCCCGCCGCCCCTGCGGTCCTGACCCATCCCGGAGCCCCGACGAAGGGCACCACCCCTAAGAAGGTCGCCATCACCACGAGGCCGTCCAAGGTCCTCTCCACGACTATCGAGCCTAAGGCTCCCCCCCACGAAATCCCCTCCCTCCTGCTTATTACCTCGGCCCTCAGCAGCTCCCCCATATGGGCGGGGAGGAGGTTGTTGGCCATGAGACCTACGAGCGTGGCCGAGAGGAGGCGGTCGGTCCGGACGTGGCCCAAGGGACTCAGAAGGACCTTCCACCTCACCGCCCTCACCCATATGCTCCCGAATGTCAGGGCCACCACGGGCGCGGCCCACCAGTAGGAGGCCCCTCGGAAGGCCGTAAGGAGGGCACCGAGGTCCACCTTCCTGAAGGAGAGGTACAAAAACAGGGCGCTCAAGGCAAGCCCGATCCAGAACCTGATCCTTCCTACCATCTGAGGAATTCGGCCAGCGCCCAGTAAAAGCAGAGCCTTCTCTTTCGGAGCATCAGACCCCTGTCTTTCTGAACCACTCTATCGTGCGCCTCAGGCCCTCCTCCACAGGAACCTTCGGCTCCCAGCCCAGGACCTCCCTCGCCCTGGTTATGTCCGGCCTCCTAACCTTCGGGTCGTCCTGTGGGAGGGGTTTGAAGGCTATCTTACTCGAACTTCCCGTAAGCTCTATTATCTTCTTGGCCATCTCGAGGACCGTCATCTCCTCGGGGTTGCCAAGGTTTATCGGCCCGTGGTAGTCGGACTCCATCAGGAGCTCTATACCGTCTACAAGGTCGGATATGTACCCGAAGCTTCTGGTCTGGGAGCCGTCCCCGAACACCGTGAGGTCCTCCCCCTTGAGGGCCTGGGATATGAAGGTCGGAACCGCCCTCCCGTCGTCCTTCCTCATCCTCGGTCCGAACACGTTGAATATCCTGGCTATCCTGGTGTCGAGGCCGTGGTACCTGTGGTACGCCATGGTCATGGCCTCAGCGAACCTTTTGGCCTCGTCGTACACACCCCTCGGACCTATGGGGTTGACGTGTCCCCAGTAGTCCTCGGGCTGGGGATGGACCTGGGGGTCCCCGTAGACCTCGGAGGTCGAAGCCAAAAGGAACTTGGCCCCCTTGGCTTTGGCAAGTCCCAGGGCCTTATGCGTCCCGAGTGCCCCGACCTTGAGGGTCTGGATGGGCCACCTGAGGTAGTCCGCAGGGCTTGCGGGACTTGCGAAGTGGAGCACGAAGTCCAGGGGACCCTCTATATATATGAACTCCGTGACGTCCAACTTTATGAACCTGAACCCATCCCTCCCCATGAGGTGGGCTATGTTGTCGGGGGAGCTGGTTATGAAGTTGTCCACGCATATGACTTCGTGCCCCCTCTCTAAGAACCTCTCGCACAGGTGAGAGCCTATGAACCCCGCCCCACCTGTAATGAGTATCCTCATCCCTCCTCCGCCACTACCGGGTTCCTCAGGACGCCTATCCTCTCGACCTCTGCCTCGACCAAGTCGCCGGGCTTGAGGTACTCACCCCTCGCATCCCCCACGCCCGAAGGGGTTCCGGTGGCTATTATGTCCCCGGGCTCTAAGGTCATTATCCTGGATACGAAGGCGACTATCTCCGGCACCGAGAATATCATGAGCCTCGTGTTGGAGTCCTGTTTGGTCTCCCCGTTCACCCTGAGGGTGAGCCTGAGGTCGTGTGGGTCCCCTATCTCTTCCTTAGTGACCACCACGGGGCCGGTGGGTGCGAAGCCGTCGAACCACTTCCCGTTGAGCCAGTCGAAGAACGGGTCCTTCTCCCTGGGCTTGGTCCTGGGGCCTGGGTCGAACTTCCTCTCGGATACATCGTTGACCACGGTGTACCCGAATATATACTCGTAAGCCTCCTCAGGCCTTATGTACTTGCCCCTCCTGCCGATCACCACCCCGAGCTCCACCTCCCAGTCTATTGCCCTGCCTATCTTAGGTATAACGATGGGGTCCCCGGGCCCGGATATCGTGGTCGAGGGGGGCTTCATGAAGACGTAGGGGCCTACCTTCTCCTCCTCCTCCGGCGTCCGGGTCCAGTTGCTCTCTGCTATGTGCTCCCTGTAGTTCAAGGCCAGGGCCAGGAACTTGTTGGGCCTGGGCACGGGAGGCCCGAGGGGAACCTCGGAGAGGGGCTCCCAAAGCTCCTCCCCGGCCCGGTCCACGACCTCCCCTAACTTCACCAGGTCCCGATCCATCAACGCCACGATGTCCGTGGGAAGCTCCACCCCGAGCGCCTCCCCTGCCTTTGCGAGGTCGAGTACCTTATCCCCCCTCACAACTCCCAGCCTGTATCCATCTCTCCTTATGCTCGCCAAGCGCATGTCTCCCCCCAAACAAAAAGGGGCTCGAAGCCCCTTTTATGCCCTCTTCCTGGTCGGAGCTTTGAAGACATATTCCGGCTCCGCCTTCCTCTCTATCACTTCCTCGGTTATTATGCACTCCTTCACGCCCTTCATGGATGGGGCCTTGTACATTATGTCCAACATAGCATTCTCCATTATAGCCCTCAAGCCCCTGGCCCCGGTCCCCCTCCTCCTTGCAAGCTGCACCACCTTTCGCAGGGCCTCGTCCGTGAACTTCAGCTTTATGCCCTCCATCTCGAAGTACTTCTGATACTGCTTGACCAAGGCGTTCTTGGGCTTGACGAGTATCTCCATGAGGGCACCTTCGTCGAGGTCGTCCAGGGCGCACACCACGGGCAACCTCCCCACCAGTTCCGGTATGAGGCCGTACTCTATGAGGTCCTCGGGCTCGACGTGGGAAAGTATCTCCCCTATTCCCTTGTCCCCCTTCCTGTAAACTTGGGCACCGAACCCTATGACCTTCTTGTTTATGCGCCTTTCTACTATCTTCTCCAGCCCTCCGAAAGCTCCCCCACATATGAACAATATGTTCTTGGTGTTTATCTGCACCAGGGGCTGCTCCGGATGTTTCCTTCCTCCCTTGGGCGGCACGTTGGATATCGTCCCCTCCAGTATCTTCAGGAGGGCCTGTTGGACCCCCTCCCCCGACACGTCCCTCGTGATGGAGGGGTTGGCCCCGGTCTTGCGGGCTATCTTATCTATCTCGTCTATGTAGACGATCCCCACCTCTGCCCTCGCCACATCGTAGTCCGCAGCTTGAAGCAGCCTCACGAGGATGTTCTCCACGTCCTCGCCCACGTACCCCGCCTCGGTGAGGACCGTGGCGTCGGCTATGGAGAAGGGGACATGCAGGAGCTTGGCGAGGGTCTGGGCCAGGAGGGTCTTCCCGGTGCCC
This sequence comes from Candidatus Latescibacterota bacterium, assembly GCA_003645885.1. Lineage (GTDB taxonomy): Bacteria > Latescibacterota > 4484-107 > B68-G9 > B68-G9 > B68-G9. The sequence goes on from QNCW01000003.1 coordinate 27,632, forward strand.
GTGGGACCTATCAGGAGTATGTTGCTCTTCTCTAACTCCACATCCCCATCTTCCTGGGGGGAAAGTATCCTCTTGTAGTGGTTGTAAACGGCGACGGCTAAGGCCTTCTTAGCCCTCTCCTGGCCTATCACGTATTCGTCCAGGCCCGCCTTTATGTCCTCCGGCCTGGGAAGCGAGTCGAGGCTGAGCCCCGGAGGCGTCTGGGTTTCCTCGGCCAATATCTCGCTGCACATCCTCACGCAGTCCGAGCATATGTTCACGCCCGGACCCTGGATGAGCCTGGGGACCTGTTCCTGGGTCCTTCCGCAGAAGGAACACCTCAGCCCCGGCAGCCTTCGTGCCATCATGTTTCCTTTCTAAGCTTTCGGTAGCTCATTATCTCGTCCACTATGCCGTAATCCTTGGCTTCCTGAGCGCCCATTATGAAGTCCCTGTCGGTGTCCCGCTCTATGCGCTCCAAGGGCTGGCCTGTGTGCTCGGAGAGGATCCTGTTTATCCTGTCCCTGAGCTGGACTATCTCCCTTGCGTGTATCTGTATGTCTGCGGCAGGTCCCTGGATCCCGTAGGCCCAGGGCTGGTGGATGACCACCCTGGAGTTGGGCAGTGCGTAGCGCTTGCCCTTCGCCCCGCCGGCCAGGAGCACGGCTGCCATGCTCGATGCCTGGCCTATGCATATCGTGCTCACATCGGGCTCTATGTATTGCATCGTATCGTATATTGCCAGGCCGGCGGATATGCTGCCTCCCGGGGAGTTTATGTAGAGGTAGACGTCCTTCTCCGGGTCCTCTGAAGCCAGGAACAGCATCTGGGCTATGATGAGGTTCGCTACGGTATCGTCTATGGGATAGCCCAGGACTATTATCCTGTCCCTCAGAAGCCTCGAGAAGATGTCGTATGCCCTCTCCCCCCTTCCCGTCTGTTCTATTACTATCGGCACCAAGCTCATATCTTCTCCTTCGTGTTAAGCAGGAACCAAGATCGGTGTGTGGTCCGGGCCGACCGGAAGCTCCTCTATCTGGGCCTTGGACTCCAAGAACTCCCAGACCTTCTCCTCGATGACCTCGTCCCTTATCCTCTCCCATCGGCCGTCCTCTTTGTACTCCCTTTCGAGCTTCTCGAAGGGCTTTCCTTCCGACCTGGCCATCATGCGGACGATGTCCTCCACCTCATCATCGGAGGCCGATATCCCCTCCTGTTCTGCTATGGACCTTAAGATCCACTTGGCCTTTATCTCCCGCAGTATCCGGGCCCTGTGCTCTCGCCTCGCATCTTCGTCCACCTCCTCCCCCCGCCTGCGCATGTCCTCTAAGAGAGCCTCCATGTAGCGGTCCACCAGATGGTCGGGGACGGGGACGTCGTTCTTGTCCAAAAGTTGGTTCATAAGTTCCGTCCTGAGCTCCCTGGTGGAGAGTTCGTCCAACTTCCTCTGCAGGTATTCCCTTACGGCGGAGCGCATGTCCTCCAAGTCCTCGTACCCTTCGTCCCTTGCGAAATCGTCGTCCAGCTCGGGAAGGGTCTTCTCGTACACCTCCTTCACCGAGACCCTGTACCCCAACGTGACGGGGTTGCCCGATCTGTCCCGTCGCTCCAGGAAAACCTGGCGCTCCTCCCCCCTCCTGGCCCCCACGAGCTGCTCGTCGAAGTCCTCCCCGACGCCGGACCTTCCCAGCTCTATCAGGACCCCTTCCTGTCTGTGGCCCACTATCGGCAGCCCCGAGGCGTCGGTGCGCTGCACGTCCATCCTAACCAGGTCCCCGAACCTGGCCTCCCTGGCCACGGTCCTGACCTGGGCGTGGCGTTCCCTCATCTCATCTATCCACCTGTCGACGTGCTCCTCCGATACCCTAAAGAGTCTCCTCGTGGCCCTGAGGCCGGAGTAGTTCACCTCGAGCTTCGGCTGCACGTCCACCGTGGCGGTGAAGCGGAACCTTTCGCCCGGCTTGTAGTCGACCCGCTGCAGCTTGGCCTGGGAGAGAGGTTCTATCCCGAGCTGTTCCCTGGCCTCCTTGTAGAACCTCTGGATGAGGCGGTTGAACACCTCCTCCTGTATGGCCTGGCCGAAGCGGGCCTTTATGAGGGAGAGGGGGGCCTTACCCTTCCGGAACCCGGGAAGTTGGGCGTCCTTCTGATACTCCCTGTAGGCCCTCTCAAGCTCCCTCTCGACCTCCTCCACAGGAGCTTCTACCTCTATCTCCCGCCGGATGGAGTCTATCTCCCTTACGTGCGCAGTTACCATGACACCTCCACCGATATGTGCGAGAGGGGGGACTCGAACCCCCACGGGATTGCCCACCAGATCCTAAGTCTGGCGCGTCTGCCAGTTCCGCCACTCTCGCACATTGCGATCTTGAAAATAGCACATTATCCTTCCTTTGTCAATACCCAGAAGTTACCGGCCTGCGACCGTCCCCCCCCACCTCCTCGGGTTCCTCCTCCTCTATCATGACCACGGCATAAGCCGCCATACCCTCGCCGGTCCCGGTGAAGCCCATCCCCTCGGTGGTCGTGGCCTTGACGGACACCCTCTCCGGAGGGATGCCCATGGCCTTGGAGAGGATGGCCCTCATCTGAAGGATGTAAGGGGCGAGCTTGGGCCTCTGGGCTACTACGGTGGCATCCACGTTCACTATCCGGACCTTCCTCTTCCTCCTGCAGTATTCGACCAGGGTGTAAAGGAGGCCGAGGCTGGACACCCCTTTAAAGGCCGGGTCGTCGTCCGGAAACATCTGACCTATATCTCCCAGACCCGCGGCACCCAATATGGCGTCCATTATGGCGTGGCAGAGGACGTCGGCGTCGGAATGTCCCTCAAGTCCCTTTTCGAAAGGGACCTCCATCCCTCCCAATATCAGCTTCCTCCCCTTCACGAGCCTGTGGGCGTCGTATCCAACTCCTACCCTGAACATCGTCCCTCCATGAGCAGTTCCGCCAGGCGTAGGTCCTCCTGGGTGGTTATCTTTATGTTCCCGTAATCCCCCCTCACCACCCGGACTTCGTACCCCATCATCTCCACGAGCGAGGCCTCGTCCGTGGCGCAGAGGCCCTCTTCGAAAGCCCTCTCGAACGCCTCCCAGAGCACCTTCCTCAGGAAGGTCTGCGGGGTCTGGGCGGCCCAGAGGAGGTCCCTCGGGAGGGTCTTTCGCACCACCTCCCCCTCCACGAGCTTTACGGTGTCCTTGACAGGGACGGCCGCCAGGACGGCACCGTGTTTCCTGCAGATCTCCACCGTCTCGGATATGAGTTCGGGCCGGACCAAGGGCCTCACCCCGTCGTGTACGACCACTATATCCGCCCCCTCGGTCAGCTTCAACCCCTCGTAGACTGAATCCTGACGTCGCCTTCCTCCCGGCACTATCTCCCTAACCTTAGAAAGCCCGTAGGGTTCGACCACCTCCCGAGCGCAGAAGTTCTCGTATCCCTCCGGCACGACCACCACCACCCCTTCCACGTCCGGGCAAGTTTGGAAGGCCGATAGGGTATGGGAAAGCACGGGCCTGTCCTTCAGGAGCACGAACTGTTTTGGGAGGTCCCCTCCCATCCTCTCCCCCATCCCAGCAGCCGGTATTATGGCCATAACCTTCATAGTATCAACATAGCGTCGCCGTAGCTGTAGAACCTGTAACCCAAGCGAACCGCTTCCCCGTAGGCTTCGAGGACCCTCTCCCTTCCCGCAAAAGCCGCCACCAACATCAGAAGGGTCGAGCGTGGCAGGTGGAAGTTGGTTATGAGCACGTCCACTGCCTTGAACCTGTAAGGGGGATATATGAAAAGTTCCGTGAGACCCCTTCCGGGGCGCACCCTTCCCTCCTCGTCCGCCACCGTCTCCAGCACCCTCACGGAGGTCGTCCCGACGGCGACTACCCTACCTCCCCTTACTCTGGCCTCGTTTATGGCGTCCGCAGCCTCTCCCGTGATCTCGTAATACTCCGGCTCCATCCTGTGCTCGGATACCTCCCCCTCGACGGGCCTGAAGGTTCCGGGGCCCACGTGGAGCACAACGGGGACTATCCTCACCCCCTCCTCCCTCAGCTTCCCCAGAAGCTCCTCCGTAAAGTGTAGTCCGGCCGTGGGAGCCGCCACCGAGCCCTCCACCTTAGCGTAGACGGTCTGGTACCTCTCCTCGTCCTCGGGGACGGGGGGCCTCCTTATGTAGGGTGGGAGGGGGACCTGGCCGAGCCTCCTTAAGGCCCCCAGGTCGCCGGAGAACTTCACCACCCTCTTACCGTCCTCAGTCCTTTCGACCACCTCTCCTGTAACCCCCTCCCCGAAGTACAACTTCTCGCCCGGCCTCACCCTCCTCCCTGGCCTTGCCAGGGCCTCCCAGAGGTCCCCTTCCAGTCGGCGCAGGAGTAAAAGCTCCACCTTGCCCCCCGAGGACCTCCTCCCCAAGAGCCTCGCAGGGAATACCTTGGACTCGTTCACCACGAGCACGTCCCCTTCCCTGAGGTACCTGGGGAGCTCGTAGAACCTCCTGTGCTCCAAGGTGCCGGAGCCCCTGTGCAACACCATGAGCCTTGCGTGGTCCCTGGGCTCCACGGGATGCTGGGCTATGAGGCCCTTAGGGAGCTGGTAGTCGAAGTCGTCGGCCCTCATGCTCGGCGGATGGAATTCACGCCATCTCGGTCAGGTACATAAATGAGGGGGGAGCACAATTCATGTTGTCTCATGTAAGGACTGCCATCATGTGGGAGATGCTGTGCAAGGGCATCCCCCAGATGCTGTTGACGATCATAGCCAGCTGTGCCAGCAAAGTGC
>QNCW01000004.1 GCA_003645885.1 Candidatus Latescibacterota bacterium
CGGCCATTTCGGGCACTAAGTCCTCGGGCTCCACAAAGGGCAGGAAGGTCCTCACGGACTCGTGGAAATCCCGGGCCTTATCGGGCGGAACCGTATAGTCCTCTTTCCTCTCTATATATTCTATGTCCGGACCGAGCTTACCCCTCCCGTCCAGCTCGGGCTTATAATGGATTCCTAAGGAATATCTGTCGGGCACGGGATAGACGGGAACGTCCACCAGCTTAGCCTTGGCCGAGGGAAGGGAGAAGTACACGCCCTTGGCAAAGTGGATGCGATAGTCGTATCCCAAGAAGCCTGCGACCCTATCCGCATACAGCCCTGCCGAGTTGACTAAGACCTCGGTCGTGAAGGAGAAAGAGCTTCCGTCCGGCTCCCTCACCTCGACTTCGAACCCTCCGTTCACCCTGCTTATCCCTACCACCTCCACGCCAAAAGCGAACTCCACGTCCTTCTCCCTGGCCTTATGGTAGAAGTAGTCCATGAAGTTATGGGCGTTGAGGATTCCGGTGGAGGGAACCCATAGGGCGAGCCTGGCCCTGATGCAGGGTTGGAGCTTGCGGACCTCCTCGGACGGAAGGATCTCAAGTCCCCCTACGCCGTTCCTTTCTCCGTTCTCCTTGAGGTGGTGTAGGTACCCCTCCTGCTCTTCATCCGTGGCCACGACGAGCTTCCCCGTCCTCCTGAAGGGAAGGCCGTTCCGCTCCCCGATCTCGTACAGGAGCCTGTTGCCCTCAACACATAGCATCGCCTTGAGGGAGCCGGGTGGATAGTATATCCCCGAATGTATTACTTCGCTGTTTCGGGAGCTTATGCCCCTGCCGTAGGTCTCCTCCTTCTCTAACACGTAGACCGGCCCTTTATCCCCGATCTCCGAACTTACGGCCAGCCCTACAATTCCTGCCCCCACTACTGTGGCGAAGGTGTCCATTGTCTAAGCTTAGCCGTTGGTTCCGAGAGAATCACTTGAGCCGTCCGCAACAACCAATCGCACTACGGGACATGGGTTGGGTGGGGTTCTCCAGCCTCCACTTTCACACGGCCAACCGAAGCTCCGTCCGCTCGCCCGTGGCCTCGTTTACGACGACGAGTTCGCCTACCCCTTCACGTCTCAGTTGCTCGTTAGCGTTCAGAAGCTCGATCCCGTAAACAGTCCCGTCCGGAGCTATGTCCACGATGAGTTCGTCGCTCAACTTTATGCTTTCTACTTCAGCCCGCTTCTCCTTGAAGCGGATGTAGGCGATGTTGTAGCGGGGGTCGTAGGTGAACCTCATGACGTTCCTCCTTAGAAATAGCGAGTGATGACAGTAATCACCAGCCAGTCATCGTTCTCCTTGACAGCATAAACCTCTATCTGTTTGGTCTTAAAGTACTTATCTTGCCACTTACCCTCAAATGGAAAGTTACGTCGGAAGCCGGTACGACCGAACTTGGCCGGAAACTCCTCACCTTGCTCAACTGTGGTCCTTACTTCATCCTCAGTTGCGCCACGCTCCAACATCCGTTCTAGGGCATGAGGATGAAATCGTACCGTTGGATACCTCCTTTGTCAAGATTCCTGGCTACCTGACACGTAGCTTGAGACCCTTCGGACCCTACAGTTCCGAATCTTAGGCAGGTTTCCCAGTACCCCGTAGCCGAACGATAGGTCCATCATCTTCCCTCAACATGTGCCTCCAGCTTCCTGAAGAAGTCACCGAAGATGGCATCCCGGTCCACGCTTACGGCAGTGCGGATGAAGTGTCGGGAAGTGTCCACGCTCCATGTGAACTGGTCGGTCAGTATCGGACTGTGGACCACGTGCGTGGGGACCCAGGACGGGTTTATAAGGTAAGCGACCGCAGCTATGTCCCATATCACCTTGGACCTCGCATAGTGGTCGGGGTAGTAGGACCTGAATATCTCGTAGAGGTAATCCCCGATGGCTCCTCGTCCCAACACGTACCTTTCCATCTCCGAGATGGTCGTCATCATGTGGGATGTGACCCCCTGACAGGGGACCTGCACGAGGGGAACACCGCAGTCGAAGATCGTCCTTGAAGCATGTATGTCCTGCCCCAGGTTGAACTCCCGTGCTGAGGGCCAGTAAAGGGGCTGTCCTCCCAGCCATACCACCACTATCTTCTCTACGATCTTAGGCTCTATAATGATGGCCGAAGCGACGTTCGTGATGGCGCCGATCGCCACGACATATAGCGGCTCGTCGTCCATCCCGAGGGCCAATTCCACGAGGTGCTCGGCCGCCTCGCTCCTGCATGGAGTCTCAGGGTCGGGAAGGTAGCTCGTGGAGCCACGGTGCACGAGGCCATCAGACGGGACCTCCATCTTGCTCAGAACCCTCAATATCTCTTCGTAGCTCTTCTCCATCCCGTCGCCCGGCCCCCTGGAGCGCCGGTTCGTGAAGGGAGCGGCATATATGGCCTTCACGTCCATCCGCTCGGGGGAGAGCAGGGAGTAGGTGAGGGCGAACTGGTCGTCTATCTCGTTGTAGGCGTCCGTGTCCAGGACCATCCGGACCCTTCCCTCCGGCGGGCTCAGCCGCCTCAGCAGCTCGTGGTCCGGCATACGGCGGAACTTCATACCAACTCCTCACCCAAGCGTAGCATACAGAACTCGCAGGCTTTACCCCATAATGGTCACGACATCACCGTGGGCATCTACGGCGGAACCGCAGTCCACCACGACCACAAGTTCCCTTGACATAGCCGCTCCCTTAAGTTTAGGGACAAATATAGGGTCCCGAAGGATGGATGTCAAGCCTTAGGATCTGGCCTTCGGAGGTGAGTTCAGACGAGGGTTATAAGTTCTCGATTTGGCAGTTAAGGATGTACATCTATCAAGCTTGTCAACCGAGGCCAGTTCCCGCCGGAGGCGAAGAAAGTTCTTGACAAAGGCGCATTTTAGAATTATCCTTTATCCCTAAAGGGCCGAAACCGAAGGGGGAGATCATGGAAGAAAAGGAAAAACCTATAGTGGACATCTACTTGGACGATGAAGCATGGAGAAAGAGGGCCGAGGAGTTCCTGAGGGACATCTACGCCCTTGCGACGAGGGCCGAAGAAATACAAGCTGAGCTGAGGAGGCTCCGGGCGACCGTGATCGCAGGGGCGATCGTAGGAGCTTTGATCGTGGCCGGAGCCATAATCTTCGCTGCTGTGTTTCTGTAATAAGGAGGTGTGGCCGTGAAGGCGCTCGTCGTAGGAGGAGGGGGCAGGGAACATGTCCTGGTCTGGAAGGTGCTCAGTAGCCCCCATGTGGACCAGGTCTTAGCAGCACCCGGAAACGCTGGCATAGGGGAGGTGGCGGAATGTGCCGAAGTTGAAGCCGAGGACGTAGATGGGCTCCTAAGGCTCGCAGAGGATGAGAAGGTGGACCTCACGATAGTGGGACCCGAGGCCCCCTTGGCCCTCGGGATAGTCGACAGGTTCAGGGAAGCGGGGCTCAAGATCTTCGGGCCTACGAAGGAAGCAGCTAAGATAGAATCCAGCAAGGTGTTCGCTAAGGAACTCATGGCCAAGTACGGGATACCTACGGCCAGGTTCGAGGTATTCGACGACCCGAACAGGGCGAGGGACTACGTACGGAAGGCGGGCACCCCCATAGTGGTCAAGGCGGACGGCCTCGCCGCCGGAAAGGGGAGCATAGTCTGCAGGACCTTGGATGAGGCCTACGGGGCTGTGGAGAGGATTATGGAGGAGAAGGAGTTCGGGGATGCCGGGAACCTGATAGTTGTGGAGGAGATGTTGGTGGGGGAAGAGGCCTCCATACTCGCCATAACCGACGGGGAGGCCATAAAGCCCCTTCTCCCCTCCCAGGACCACAAGCCGGTCTACGATGGGGACAGGGGACCCAACACCGGTGGGATGGGTGCGTACGCCCCGGCGCCCGTGGTGACCGAGGAGGTGGCGAGGACCGTCATGGAAGGGATCTTAAGGCCTGCGGTCGAGGGGATGGCGAAGGAGGGTACGGAGTACAGGGGGGTGCTCTACGCAGGGCTTATGATAACCCGAGAGGGGCCCAAGGTGTTGGAGTTCAACTGCAGGTTCGGGGACCCAGAGTCCCAGGCCGTGCTACCGCTGTTCGAAGGGGACCTGGTGGAAGTCTTAGAGGCCACGATAGAAGGAAGGCTCGAGGAGGCAGAGGTCAGGAACTCTCAGGGGGCGGCCGTCTGCGTGGTACTGGCATCGGGAGGTTATCCGGGGAAGTACGAGAAGGGTAAAGTGATAGAAGGGCTGGATGAACTCCAGGATATGGAGGACGTGCTCGTCTTCCACGCCGGAACGGCCAAAAGGGACGGGAAGCTCGTCACGAACGGTGGAAGGGTCCTAGGGGTGACGGCCTTAGGCCCGGACATACCGAGGGCGATAGAGAGGGCCTACGAGGCGGTCGCCAAGGTCCACTTCGAAGGGATGCACTACCGCAGGGACATAGGCAGGAAGGCATTGAGACATTTAGAATGATAGACCTGCATACCCACTCCATACTGAGCGACGGAGCCCTCCTCCCTGCCGAACTGGCCAGGAGGGCGTATGTCAAAGGATACAGGGTGCTGGGGATATCGGACCATGTGGACTACTCGAACGTGGACTTCGTGGTGCCGAGGCTGGTGGAGGCGTGCGAATCCGGGACGAACTACGATGGGCTGGAGGTGATGCCCGGGGCTGAGGTAACCCACGTCCCCCCCAAAGGGATAGCGAGGCTCGTCGAAAGGGCGAGGGAACTTGGGGCGAGGTTCGTGATAGTCCACGGGGAGACCCTGGCGGAGCCCGTCGCCCCCGGCACGAACAGGGCCGGCATAGAGGCCAGGGCGGACATACTCGCCCATCCTGGGCTCATATCCGAGGAGGACGCAGAGCTCGCCGCCCGCCTCGGAGTGCTCCTGGAGGTAACCGCGAAGCCCGGGCACTGTCTTACGAACGGATACGTTGCGAAGGTAGCGAAGGAGGTCGGAGCGAGGCTCTCCTTCGGGACCGACTCCCACCTCCCGGGGGACCTGAGGTCCCGGAAGGAGGCCGAAAGCGTGCTTCTGGGTGCGGGGCTTTCGGATGAGGAGGTCCACGAGGTTTTCCGGAACATGGAGGAACTGTACCGCACCCTGAAGGCCGGACGCTGACTAACCCTACCTCGATCTCCCTCCGCAAATTCGTCGAAACGTCCCCTTCGTCCAGCTTCGACAGGAAAAACGATTCCCTCTTGACAAATCTTCTCCCTTTGTCTTATCTTCCCTACCGAAGGAGGTGAGGGCTATGTCGAAGATCTCTAAGGTAGGGGTGGTCGTAGTCCTCGTCCTTTCGGCCTGGTGCTTCTTCCCGGGGGCTGAGGACACTTTTTCCAAGATGGACGAGGGCTTCGACCTGTTCTCAGAGGTATATAAGACCGTGCTTCAGGAATACGTGAAGGAGGTTGACCCCCAGGAGGCCATCTATTACGCCATACGGGGGATGCTGGAAAGCCTGGACCCCTACAGTCAGTTCCTGAGCGAGAAGGCCAGCGTGGATCAGCTCAAGATAGAGACGACCGGGGAGTTCGGGGGCCTCGGGATAAGGATATCCATAATAGGCGGGGTGCCGGTCGTCATATCCCCCATAGAGGGGACCCCGGCTTACGAGGTCGGACTTCAGGCGGGTGACAAGATAATCAAGATAGAGGGGGAACCGACCGAGGGCAAGAGCATAACCGAGATAGTGAACACCCTGAGGGGTAAGCCCGGAACCCAGGTCACGATAACCGTAAAGAGGGAGGGGATCGAGGAGCCCATAGATTACACCATCACCCGGGCCGTGATAAAGATAAAGGCCGTGCCCTTGGCCACCCGCATAGGGGACGTGGGGTACATAAGGCTGACGAACTTCTCTAAGGTGGCGGGGGACGAAGTCGAGGAGGCCATAAAGAAGCTCCAGGCCCAGGGGATAAAGGGATTGATATTCGACCTTCGTCGCAACCCCGGAGGACTCTTAGCGGAGGCGTGCGAGGTCGCAGACAAGTTCTTGGAGAAGGGGAAGTTGATAGTGAGCACGAGGGGAAGGACGGCGGAACAGGACAGGAGGTACGAGTCCGAGCACGAACCCGCCCTGGACCCGAGCGTACCCCTAATCGTCCTCGTGGACGGCGGGAGCGCCAGCGCCTCCGAGATAGTGGCAGGGGCCATCCAGGACCACGACAGGGGACTTATAGTGGGGGAGAGGACCTTCGGGAAGGGCTCGGTCCAGACCGTCCACGAGCTCGGAGATGGGGCGAAGCTTAAGCTCACCACGGCCCTCTACTATACGCCCAGTGGACGCTGTATACATCGTGAAGAACTCGGAAAGTTAGCTCAGACCGACACCACCCAGGTCTTCCACACCGACGACGGCCGTCCCGTCAAAGGTGGAGGGGGGATACATCCGGACGTGGTCGTGCCGGGCCTCAAGCCGACCCGTTTCGTGCAGGCCCTCCTGAAGGAGAGGATGTTCTTCAAGTTCGCCGTACACTACTTCGCCGAACATCCGGAGATATCCGAGGAATTCGAGGTGGACGACGAGGTGCTCGAGGAGTTCAAAAGATACCTGAAGGAGGAAGGGTTCTTCGTCGGGAAGGAGCAAGTCGAGGAGTTGGAGAAGGTGCTCGAAGATGAGGGGCTTTCGGATGCCCTCGAGGAGGTGGAGCACCTGAGGAAGACCTTGGAGGACACCGAAAAGCTCGGGTTCGGAAGCAGCCTCCCTTACATCAAGATGGCCCTGAAAAGGGAGATAGCTTCCAAAGTGGGAGGGCTGGCAGCGGGGATAAAGGCCACCCTAAGGGACGATCCTCAGGTGAAGAGGGCCTTAGAGCTTCTGCACGATCCCGAAACTTACGCCTCCTTGATATCCGGAGGACACCTGGAGGTGAAGAGGTGAGGAAGCTCATCTTCTGTGACTTCGACGGCACCGTGGCCCTGGACGATGTGGGGGACGAAATCTTTCGAACCTTAGCCTACCATACCTGGAAGGAGCCGGTGGAGAGGTGGAAGCGGGGGGAGATATCCTCGAGGGAATGTCTGGAGACCGAATGCTCGGGCGTCCGGGCCTCCCCCGAGGAGATAGAGGGACTCTTAAGTTCGTTCGAACTTGACCCATCCTTCCCGGACTTCGTCAGGTACTGCCGCAAGAACGATATCCCCCTATATATCCTCAGCGATGGATTGGACTTCTACATAAAATATCTTCTCGAAAGGTACGGCCTTGGGGAAGTACCCTTCTTCTCGAACAGGCTCCACTTCTCGGACGGTAGGCTCGTCCCGGAGTTTCCCTACTTCGTACCCTCGTGTGGGATGTGCGGGAACTGCAAGGTCGCTCACATAAGGAGGCTGAGGAGGGAAGGGGACCTGGTCGTGCACGTGGGCGACGGGCTCTCGGACAGGTTCGCGGCCGAGGAGGCGGACGTGGTGTTCGCTAAGGGGGAACTACTGGAATACTGCAGGAGGACCGGCCTTCCCTGCAGGGAGTTCTCCGACTTCGGGGACGTACTGAAGGCACTTCCGGACCTGAAGGGCCGCGAGGTGCCCGAGGGCAGGAGGAGGTGTCCGGATGTCCCGCTTCTGGAAGGTGCGAGGCCCATAAATGGATGACGTCGAGGGGGTGACGTGTGAAAGCTCTGATCCTGGCCGCCGGCAGGGGTGAGAAGTTCCACCCGTTCTCCTATTATCGTCCCAAGCCCCTCTTCCCAATAGCGAACCGTCCCCTCATGGAGTACACCCTTAGGGAGCTCGTGGAGCTGGGGGTCGGGGAGGTGGGGATCGTGGTCGGACACAGAGGGGGAAGGATAAGGGCGTATTTCGGGGACGGGAGCAAGTTCGGCTGTAGCATATCGTACATAGAACAGCCGGAGCCCTCGGGAACCGGGGATGCTGTCATCAGGGCGAGGGGGTGGGCGAAGGGGGAGGAATGCCTCGTGGTCTACGGCGACCTGTACATCCCGAAGGGGGTCTTAAGGAGGGTCCTGGACGCCGTCCCGGATGCGGAATCCGGAGTGGCCGCGCTGGGGCGAGGCCCCCGAGGTGGCGACCGAGGAGTCGCGGCCGAGGTTGAGGACGGAAAGGTCCTCAACTACCACTGGAAGGACCCGCATTACAGGGACCTTCCGGTCCTGTGGGGGATATACGTCCTGAAGGAACCGGCCTGGAAGGGCCTGGATCACCTACCGGACGTCGTAGAAGAGGTAGCGAACGGCATCTTCCCTCCTGAGGAGGCGGACCTGGCGTCCTTGACCAAAGTCATGGCCGAGGCGGGCATGCCCTTAGATGCTGTGGAAGTGGAAGGTATCGTGGACATGGACTTCCCTTGGCAGCCCCTGGAGGTCTTCAGGAGGGTCGTCGGAAGGATGGCAGAGGAGCTCGCCGGGACGGTGGTGGAGGAGGGGGCAGAGATCGAGGAAGGGGCGAAAGTGGAAGGAAGTATATATCTCGCCCGAGGAGCACGTATCCTGCGTGGGGCGTACGTTCGGGGGCCGGCCTGGGTCGGGGAGAACACAGTGATAAGGGAGGGGGCGCACATCCATCCCAACACAGTGATCGGGAGGGACTGCACGATAGGCCCTTACTGTGAAGTGTCCGGTTGTGTAGGAAATCGCTGTAGGATAACACACTGTGTCGAGTTCGGTGGGATCGTCCTTGACGGGTCCTATTTCGTGCACTACTGCGAGCTTTCGGGAATATTCGGGGAGAGGAGCGAGATAGGTGCGGGGACCACGGTGGGGACGAGGAGGTTCGACGACGAGCCCAACGAAGTTATCGTGAGGGGCGTAAGGCACAGGGTGCCGTTCAGCGGCGTGTTGTTCGGGGATTACTCCCGTACAGGGGTCGGGGCCATGATCATGCCTGGGAGGGTCGTGGGGCCTTCCGCTGTGGTGGGGCCCGGGGTCGTCCTGACCCACAACGTCGAACCGTTCACCATGGTCCTGGTGAAACAGGAACAGGAGGTCAGGCCGTGGGGGCGGGAGGTCTACGACAGATGAGGCTTTTGGACGATCTCACCTGGGGAGCCGTAAGTGGACGCCCTGAAGGAGGCCTGCGACTTCCTCAGAGAGGGAGATAGGTTCCTCTTGGCCACGCACAGGAACGCCGACGGGGACGGCCTCGCATCCCTGCTCGCCTGCGGGATGCTCCTGAGGAGGATGGGGAAGTCCTACCTGATGGTCGTCTCCGACCCTGTCCCCGAGGGTAGGTACTCCTTCCTGCCGGGCTTGCCGGAGGTCTTCTCCTGCCGAGGTCCCCTGCCCTGGCGCCCCGAGAGGGCCGTGGTGTTGGACACCCCGAACCTCGAAAGGCTCGGAGATGTGACTAAGCTCCTCCCTAAGGCAGGATGCGTGCTCAACGTGGACCACCACGAGGACAACGCCTTCTTCGGAGGCATCAACCTCGTCCTCCCGGAGGCCAGCTCGACATGTGAGATACTGCATTCCATCTTCTCGTCCCTCGGCCTTCCCCTGGACGGGGATGTGGCCCTGTGCATCTACACGGGCATAGCCTTCGACACGGGGGGCTTCCGCTTCTCCAACACGACTTCCAAGGCCCTGCATATCGCGGGAGATATGGTGGAGTTGGGCGTCAGGCCGGACGAGGTGGCGGACGCCCTCTTCCACCGTCGTTCCCCCGAGGCCATAAGGAGGCTGGCCGAGGCGCTCTCTTCCTTGGAGTTCCACTGCGGGGGGAAGGTGGGGATGATCTCCCTGGACGACGTCACCTCGGAGGACACCGAAGGGTTCGTGGATATGGTCCTCTTCGTGGACGGGGTGGAGGTGGCGGCTTTCCTCAGGAGGATGGACGGAGGAAGCTTCAGGGTGAGCCTCCGCTCACGGGGGGATGTGCCCGTGAACAAGATAGCCGGAAGGTTCGGGGGAGGAGGGCATCCGAGGGCCGCAGGATGTTACGTCCACGGGGACATATGTGAGGCCAAAAGACGAATCTTAGAGGCGATAAGGGAGGCCGTGAGATGTTCAGGCATTTGATAAAGGCCCTTTTAGTGTTCAGGTTGGAGCGCTGGACCCCCCTGCTGCAATGGGAGGTGCTTCTGCATCGCCTCCATCGTCCCGTGATCGTCCGGGTGGTGAGGAAGAAGACCGGCCTGCCCTTAGGGCTCTACCCCCTGAGCGAATACCGAGGTCCCGTCCTCGACGGTCCTCCCCAGAACTGAAGGAAGGAGATATGGACGCTCTGACGACTGTACAGCTTCCAGGCGTGCCGAAGTTTTCGAGCGGAAAGGTCAGGGAGATATTCGACTTGGGGGACGAGCTCCTCATAGTTGCGACCGACAGGATCTCGGCCTTCGACTGCGTCCTTCCCACCGGGATCCCGGACAAGGGGAAGGTTCTTACTGCCCTTTCCGTCTTCTGGTTCCGGTTCTTGGAGGACCTGACGGAACACCACCTCATAACTGCCGATGTGGAGGAGTTCCCCCCTTCCCTACGGCAGTTCCGTGACCTGTTGGATGGGAGGTCCATGCTGGTCAGGAAGGCGGAGAGGATAGATGTCGAGTGCGTGGTCAGGGGCTATCTGGCGGGTTCGGGATGGAGGGAGTACAAAAGCTCGGGTTCGGTGTGCGGAATTCGTCTTCCGGAGGGGCTGAGGGAGGCGGACAGGCTCCCCGAGCCCATATTCACCCCTGCCACGAAGGCCTCCTCCGGCCACGACGAGAACATAACCTTCGGGAGGGTGGCCGACATGGTGGGGGAGGAACTGGCCGAGAAGCTAAGGGACAGGAGCATAGCCCTCTACGAGAAGGCCAGGAGGTACGCGGAGGAGAGGGGGATAATCGTGGCGGACACGAAGTTCGAGTTCGGGCTCAGGGACGGGAAGCTCATTCTCATAGACGAAGTCCTCACCCCGGACTCCTCACGGTTCTGGCCCAAGGAGAGGTACAGCCCGGGAAGGTCGCAGGAGAGCTTCGATAAACAATACGTCAGGGACTACCTGGAATCCCTGGACTGGGACAAGAACCCTCCCGCCCCTCCCCTCCCCGAGGACGTGGTGAGGAGGACGAGGGAGAAGTACGTAGAGGCCTACAGGAGGCTGGTGGGCCCCTGGCGGGGCGGCTGATGAGGTCCCCTGCGACGGCGATCTTAAAAGGGAGCTCGGGCGCCGGATCGTGGCGCTGGGCTCCTTTCGTCTTACGGATTCTCGTGAGGCCTCCTCCGGGGCCTTGCACTTGACAGGAGGGGGATTTTATGCTATCGTAGAGTGGTCGAGATGCTCCGTTGGCTTACATCCGGTGAGTCCCACGGGAGGGCCCTGGTCGGGATATTGGAGGGGATCCCGGCGGGGCTCGAGCTCTCCGAGGGATACGTAGACCGCCAGCTCGCCCGAAGGCAGCTGGGCTACGGGAGGGGCGGAAGGATGAGGATAGAGAGGGACCGTGCCCGTATACTCTCGGGGGTGAGGTTCGGGAGGACCCTCGGAAGCCCCATATGTATACTCGTGAAGAACAGGGACTGGGAGAACTGGAAGGAAGCTATGTCGGTGGGCCCCGGCGAGGCCGAGCCGGTGACCGTTCCGAGACCTGGCCATGCGGACTTGGCGGGGCTTTGGAAGTACGGGCACGAGGACGTGAGGAACGTGCTCGAAAGGGCGAGCGCAAGAGAGACGGCGGTAAGGGTGGCCTTGGGGGCGGTCGCAAGGAGGTTCCTCGAGGAGTTCGGGGTGGAGATAGGGAGCTTCGTGGTCTCGGTGGGAGGGGTCTCCTGGGAACCTCCCGAGGGGTTCTTCCCCGGGGAGGAGGTGGATTCCTCACCTTTGAGGTGCCCCGACCCCGAGGCCGAAAGGAGGATGATGGAGGAGGTGGACGAAGCCGGGAAGGCCGGAGATTCCGTGGGGGGCGTATTTCAGGTGGTGGCGAGGGGCGTGCCACCGGGGCTGGGTAGCTACTCCCAGGCCGAGAGGAGGCTGGAAGCGAGGCTTGCCGCTGCGGTGATGGGTATCCCGGCGATAAAGGGTGTGGAGGTAGGGCTGGGGTTCCGGGCGGCGGGGAGGAGGGGCTCGGAGGTGCACGACGGGATATTCCTGGAGGACGGGCGCGTAGTCAGGAGGACGAACAGGGCCGGGGGGATAGAAGGGGGGGTGAGCAACGGGCAACCCATAGTCCTGAGGGCGGCCATGAAACCCATTCCCACGCTCAGGAAGCCCCTTCCTTCGGTCGACATGAGGGACCTCTCCCCGACGTACGCCCACAAGGAAAGGTCGGACGTATGCGCAGTCCCTGCGGCGGCGGTGGTGGCGGAGGCTGCGGTGGCCTTGGTGCTTGCGGACGCCTTCCTGGAGAAGTTCGGGGGGGACAGCTTGGACGAATGCGAGAGGAACTTCGAGGGCTACATCGGCTCGCTAAGGGGATGGTGACCCCGGGGGGAGTCGAACCCCCATTACAGGATCGAAAATCCTGTGTCCTAACCGTTGGACGACGGGGCCACCTGCATGTATAATAAAAAATTTTGCACCTGTTGTCAAGACCGAGAGGAACCGTCGAAGATGAGGGTGGCCCAGATAGTCGAACCCTTCAAGGTCGTAGTTAAGGACCTCCCGGAGCCAGTCAGAGCCCCGGGCGAAGTCCTGGTGCGTATGGAGAGGGTGGCCCTCTGCGGGAGCGACCTTCCGAGGTTCAGCGGGGAGGGGTACAGGTTCAGGGGTAAGTATCCCCTCTTGGAAGGACAGGCGGCCCACGAGTGCGTGGGGAGGGTGGTGGAAGGGGGGAGCTTCAGCCCTGGGGAGAGGGTGCTCGTGCTTCCCCCCAAGTCCAACGGGCTTTCGGAGCTCTTATCCGTGCCCGAAGGTAGGCTCGTCCCCCTTCCCGAGGACCTGGACCCGGACGTCTCGGTCATGGTCCAACCCTTGGGCACCGTACTGCACGCCCTCAAGGGGATCGGGGACGTCCTGGGAAAGGACGTCGCCGTGGTGGGCCAGGGGCCGATGGGACTGCTCTTCACAGCGACCCTGAGGAGGCTCGGAGCTAAGAGGGTGGTCGGGGTGGACCTGTTGGGATACAGGCTTAAGGTCGCAAGGGAGGTAGGGGCCACCGATGTGATAGACGTATCGAGGAGGGACCCGGTCGAAGCCTTCGCCGAGCTCGGTGGGGTGGACGTGGCTGTGGAGGCGGCCGGAAGTCCCGAGGCCCTAAAGACGTGTATCGAAGCCCTGAGGAGGGGCGGGCTTCTGGTCCAGTTCGGAGTCCCGAAGGAACCCCACGTCCCCTTCCCCTTGGACAGGTTCCTGAGGAAGGACCTGAGGATGGCCGGGTTTCACCTGGCCTCCGCCGGGAACCCCTTGGAGCCATATATCCTCGCCAGGGACTACATAGCTTCCGGTTGGATAGACCCTTCCCCCCTCATCACCCACCACTTCAACCTGGAACAGGTCCAGAGGGCTTATGAGACGGCGTACAGGAAGAAGGATGGGGTGGTAAAGGCGATGGTGGTGTTCTAGAGCGCCCTGCGCGGCGGTTGACATAGCATCTCTACAACGTTAAATTCAGGATCTATTGTGGTAACCTATTCGTTCGGAGCCAGGGCAACGGCAGTCTTTTAACCGAAAGGGGGTGATGGTGAAGGTCTCATGGAAGGCCGGAGGTCTCACGCTGCGTTCGGCCTTGGTGGGTCTGACGGTCGTCGCCATCGTCAACATCTGGGGGCCGTTCTCGATCTACAGGCTGCACTCCTCGCTCATAACGGACGATTATATGCCTTTGGCCTTGGTCTTCCTCTTCTTGGTCGTCGTGGCAGGCCTGAACGTGATCCTGAAGCTGATAAACCGGAACTTCGCCCTCTCCACCTCGGAGCTCATCGTCGTTTTCATAATGGGTCTGGTGGGGGCTTCCATACCCACCTACGGCCTTACGGGCCACCTCATAGCGACCATCGCAGCCCCACACTACTTCGCCTCCCCCGAGAACCATTGGGAGGAGTACCTCCTCAAGTACATCCCGAATTGGGCCGTGCTGGACAGGGGTGCGGCGAAGTACTTCTTCGAGGGCCTGCCCGAAGGAGGGGGCATACCTTGGAGGGCCTGGTTCGTGCCCCTCTTCTGGTGGCTCAGCTTCGTGGCCGCCCTCTTCTGGGTCCTGTTCTGCATCGTGGTAATCCTGAGGAAGCAGTGGGTGGAGAAGGAAAGGCTCATCTTCCCCCTGGCCCAGGTCCCCGTCCAAATGACCGAAGGCACGGAGAGGTCGCTCTTCCCATCGTTGTTCAAGAGCAAGGCCTTCTGGGCTGGGTTCGTGCTTCCCGTGGTTCTGGTGGGATTCATGGTGGGAAGCTGGTTCAGCCCCCTCTTTCCGAGGTTCCAGATGCACGGCTCCAGGGTGATCCTGGGGAGCATAAGCTTCGGAAGGGAGTTTCCCACCATCAATATGGAGTTCCTGTTCCCCATAGTCGGCCTTTCCTACCTTATGAGCTTGGACGTGCTCTTGGGTATATGGTTCTTCTACTTCTTGGCGGTATTGCAGGTGGGAATCTTCAACCGGATAGGACTCAACCTGGGCTCGGCCAAGGTGTACTGCTCCTACCATCCCCCCATAGGATGGCAGAGCGCGGGGGCGATGGCCTTTATGGTGCTGTGGGGATTATGGATGGCGAGGGGGCACATAAGGGACGTCCTCAGGAAGGCCTTCAAGGGGGACCCAAGTGTGGACGACTCCGGGGAGCTTCTATCCTACAGGACGGCCGTCTTCGGGCTCATATTGGGGCTCGTCTACTTATATGCATGGCTTTACAGGCTCGGGATGGAGCCCAAGTTCCTCTTCGTCTTCGTGCCCGTAGCTATAATATTCTACGTGGGTATCGCAAGGATAGTAGCTGAGGGGGGGCTGGTGTACATAAGGGCACCCCAGGTTCCCCAGGTCACCGCAAGCTACATCCTCGGCACCCAGGCCCTCTCCCCCACTACCATGGCGGCCATGGCCCTTTCCTATGCGGCCATAGTTGAGATAAAGGCCCACTTCGTATCCGCAGCCGCTCACACCTCGAAGCTTGCGGATATGATAAAGCTCCACAAGAAGGGCGTGCTCACGGCGATAGTCTTGGCCTTGCTCGTGGCGCTTTGTGTATCTATATGGTACACAGTCTCCTTGGGATACCGCTACGGGGCATATAACTACGGGAGGTTCATGTTCAGGGCGGGGGCGACCATCCCCTACGAAAACTCGGTCAACGATATGCTCAACCCCTACGGCACGGACTGGAGGAGGCTCGGGTTCTTCGCCGTGGGCATGATAGCTATGGCCGCCATGACCTTCATGAGGTACAGGTTCGTCTGGTGGCCCGTCCATCCCTTGGGTTACACCGTGGCCTCGACCTTGCCCGTGATGGAGACCGCTTTCTCCATATTCTTGGCCTGGATGGCTAAGCTCATAATCCTCAGGGTGGGAGGGGTCTCCCTTTACAGGAAGGCCCTTCCCTTCTTCGTGGGGCTCATACTCGGCCACTTCTTCGCAGCGGGGATAGCCAACTTCATAGACTGGAAGTGGTTCTTCGGACAGGGTCATGAGATAAGCGGATGGTAGGAATCTTCCTATCGTTCTGCCTTTGGCCTACGTATGCATTCCCCGAACGTATGACTCGGGGCGACCTCCTGCTCTACGAGCGGAGGTACGAAGAGGCCATAGCTTTCTGGAGGGAAGCCCTGGAGAGGTCCCCGGAGGATGTGGAGCTTCTTTTAAGGCTCGGGGTCGCCCTCTCGCTGAAGGAGGATTATGCGGAGGCCGAAAGGACCCTCAAACGGGCGCTGCAGATAAAGCCGGAAGACCCTAAGTTGACCTATAACCTCGGCCTTATGTACATAAGATGGGGGAAGGACGAGGAGGCGTTGAGGTACCTAAAAAGGACCTTGAAGCTTGTAGATTGGTATCCCGAGGCTAACTACCATATAGGGCTCCTCTACGAAAAGAAGGGGCTCGAGGACGAAGCTCTGAAGTTCTACGTCAGGGAGGTGAACAAAAATCCTGCCTGCGCCGGGGCGTGGAGGAGGATATTCGCCCTTAGGGACCGGCGTAGGGACGTTCCCACATGGGCGGTCGTGCTCGTCCTCGGAGCGGCGGGGCTTACGCTTTACTGGCTTGCGATGCGCAGGGGGACGATATGAGGAACCTGACGAGGGGCATAGGTTTCTTCGCTTTGGCGCTGTGGCTTTCCTCGGTGACGATATTCGACCCGGGGAAGGTAACAGAGAACGTGCTCAGGAAGCTCGTGGGCAGGACGGAGGTGGAGGTCGTGGAGGCCGCCCCCGGAAAGCTCTCCCGAGGGGAACTTGAGGCGATAAAGGAGGAGCTGAAGGCCGTAGGGGAAGACGACGTGAGGAGGACCTTGGAGGACCTCACGTCCTGGGGCTCCAGGGCCGTGGGATATCCCGGGAACCGTGAGGCCTGCGAATATATAAGGAAGAGGTTCGAGGAGATAGGGCTCGAGGATGTGACGGTGGAGGAGTTCCAGGTCACCGTCCCCGTGGACGAAGGGGCGGAGCTTGAGGTCCTCTCCACGGGGGAGAAGGTCCCGCTTTATTGCCTCTGGCCGAACGAGGTGAGGACTCCGACCCTTCCCAGGAAGGGCATAACCGGGGAGCTTATATACGGGGGCAAGGGGGAGTTCCGGGACTTCAACGGCAAGCAGGTAGAAGGGAGCATAGTGCTTATGGACTTCGGATGTGGACTTAACTACATAAACGCAAGGATGCTCGGAGCAAAGGCCGTTATATTCTTCGACGGAGGCGTGGTGGACAGGAAGCAGGCCGAGGACAAGTTCCTCAGGGTTCCCGTGGACATACCGAGGTTCTGGGCGGAGGACGGAAGGAAGTTATTGGAGCTTGCCAGGTCGGGAGGATGCACCGTAAGGCTCAGGGCGAGGATGGAATGGAAGAACGTGAGAACCTGGAACGTTTACGGTTACCTCCCAGGTTCGGACGACGATCTCATAGTCTTAGAGGCTTACTACGACGCCATTTCTGTGGTCCCCAAGCTCGCCGTAGGTGCCGATCAAGCCTGCGGAATAACCGCCCTCCTCGAAGTGGCGGAGGTGCTGAGCCGTATGAGGCCCAGGCATCCTGTGCTCTTCTTGGCTACATCGGCCCACTTCCAGGGACTTTCGGGGATAAGCCACTTCCTGCACCGCCACTCCAGGGAGAGCGGATATTTCAGGAGGAGGATACCTGAGGATCGAAGGATAGACTTCAGGCTCTTCGTGGGCCTGGACCTTTCGAGCCACGACGGAAGGACGGCCGCCTTCTCCCAGGGCACTTTCTTCTATCCGACCTGGGCTACGGACCACTTCGTCAAGAACACCTTGGCCCCGTATGCCCTTAAGTTCAAAAGTTACTCCGATGCCCTCTTCCCCTCCGAGCCCGGAAGGTACATAAACGCCATAACCCCTCCCAAGAGGACGTGGAAGGACTTCATGTCGGCTCCCTTAGGGCTGGACAGCGAGATGGTGGTCTTCGTGGGGAAGCACGGCATAACCCTGGCCACACCTTACGACATAAGGGAGAGGGTGGACACACCATTGGATAGGCCGGAATATGTCGACATCTCCAACCTTACGAAACAGATAAGGACGATAGCAGGGCTCATCTCGTGCGCTGCCCTGGACCCGGGGTTCTTCCCCGAGATAAAGATGGTCATAAGGGACGAGGCGCACGACCTCAAGGGACACATCTACTGGTGGGACCCGAAGAAGAGCTTCACGCCCAACGTTCCCGTCCCCGGCGCCATAGTTACATATCAGCTTCCCGAGATGAAGACCAACTGTGGCGTAAGGAGGCTCATGGTAACGATGGCCGACGAGAAGGGTGAGTTCAAATTCGAGAACATCCGCCAGAGGAGGGGGAGCATAGAGGTAAGGGCCTATAAGCTCGACGACGAGGGGAGGATAACCTTCGCCCCCGACATGGGCAGGGAAGGGAACGAGATGTACCCTATAAATGTAAGGAACGACTGGTGGGAGCTGGAGATGATGGAGGTGCTCTTCAGGTGTGAGGCCCTGAGCATCTTCGACCTTGTGGACCCGAGGTACCTCAGCGCCTTAGACGTCCTGAACGTCCTCACGCCCGACAACGCAACCCCGGTCAAATACGGTTACACCTTCCTCCCCCAGAACGCAAGCCAGAGTCAGAAGGAAAGGGACATCGTCGTGGCCGCGGTGATCTTCGGCGAGCCCGGCTCGAGGCTCAAGGTGCTCATGGGCACGAGCCTCTTCGGCATAAAGTACCTCCTCACGAACGCTCCCGAAGACCTCCTGACGAACCCCATAAGCCCGAAGGATGCCTCCCCGGAGGTCTTGGAGAGGGCCTTGGGGGAGGGGTACGAAGTATCTGAGGGGATAGTCACATGCCCGGCCTACAAGGTGGCGAAGGATATGTGGGTCGTGGACGATGTTAGGCTCAAGACATTGGCCAAGTATGCGGTAAAGAACGAAAGGATACAGGAGCTCCACGAGAGGGCCAGGCGTGCGCTCTTAAGGGCGAAGGAGTACAAGGATAAGCTTCAGTACGACAAGTTCGTAGCCTCGGCGAGGGAGGCATGGGGCCTGGAGGCGAGGGGATATCCCGACGTCAAGGCTACCGCAAACGACACCGTGCGGGGGGTGGTGTTCTACTTCGCCCTCCTCCTTCCCTTCTCCTTCTTCCTGGAGAGGTTGCTCTTCGGCTTCACCAAGATAACCAGACAGGTGGGGGCCACGGCCGCCATATTCGTCGGCGTGTTCTTCGTGCTCCAGTTCGTGCATCCGGCCTTCTCCCTGAGCCGTTCGCCTTATGTGATCTTCCAGGGTTTCGTGATATTGGCGATGGGCATGGTCGTGTTGGCCCTGGTCGTGTCTAAGTTCAACCAGGAGATGAGGAAGATGAGGAGGACGGGTTCGGGGGTGTACGAGGCAGACGTGGGGAGGGTGAGCGCGACCATGGCCGCCATAAACTTGGGAATAAACAACCTGAGGAGGAGGCCGCTGAGGGCGGGCCTTACCGCCACCACTTTGATACTCCTCACATTTACCGTGCTCTCCTTCACCTCGGTCAGGACCTTCATAAAGTTCTACAAACTTTCGAGGCCGAACGAACCCCCTTACCAAGGTGCCCTCATCAGGGACAGGAACTGGAGGGGGCTCCAGAACTCGGTTTTGGAATATACGAGGAGCGCTTTCGAGGGGGAGGCGGTGGTCTCACCCCGTTCTTGGTACATGGCCAAGACCATAGGAGATAAACTCTTCTTGGATTTCTACGTCCCTTCCACGGGCAAAAGCAGCTTCGCGAACGGGGTGGTAGGTTTCACCCCCCAGGAGACCGAGATAACGGGTCTGGATAGTCTCCTGGTGGCGGGAAGGTGGTTCAGGGAGGGGGAAAGGAAGGTCTGCATACTTCCCACCGAGATGGCGGAGCTCGTGGGGATAAGGAAGGAGGACGTGGGGAAGGTCAAGATAAGGGCCTTGGGCTCCGAGTTTACGGTGATAGGGCTCATAGATTCAAAGAAGTTGAATCTTTTCAAGGACATGGACGGTGAGAAGGTGACCCCCGTGAACACCGTTACGGAACAATCCAGGCTACAGAAGGCCCTGAGGGAGAACCCCGCCCTCCAGGCCAGGGCACCCATCCAGGCCTTCCTCCACCTGGAGGCGGGGAACGTGATACTTATGCCCTACCAGTACGTGATGGACATAGGAGGGACCCTAAGGTCCATAGCTATAGGGAGGTTCAAGAGGGAGGACTTCATCCCCTACATAGAGGAATTCATGACAAGGGTGGCCCTGACGATGTTCGTGGGGAAGGGGGATAAGGTGGTGGTATATAGCTCGTTGGGGGCAACATCACTTTCGGGGGTGAGGAACCTTCTGGTCCCCGTGCTCATAGCTGCCCTCATCGTCCTGAACACGATGCTCGGGGCCATACACGAAAGGCAAAGGGAGATAGGTATATACAGCTCGGTGGGCTTGGCTCCCTCCCACATAGCCGCCCTATTTCTGGCCGAGGCCGTGGTCTATGCAACCCTCGGTGCCGTAGGAGGGTACCTCGTAGGTCAGGTCGTGGCAAAGATATTGTTCCTTAAAGGGTGGCTCGCAGGGGTCTCGTTGAACTACTCCTCGCTTTCCGCCGTTTGGTCCACCGTCGTGGTGATGGCCACGGTGTTGCTCTCCACGGTATATCCTGCCAAGAAGGCCTCGGCCATGGCCGTCCCGGATGTGACGAGGAGGTGGGTGCTGCCGGAGCCCGAAGGGGACGAGTGGAGGTTCGATTTCCCGTTCACGATAGCGGGGACCGAGGTCGTGGGGATGTACATGTACCTCGCAAGGTTGTTCGACTCCTACGGGGAGGGGTCGATAGGGAAGTTCACCACCCAGGACGTCAGGCTCTCCGCCGTGGAGCATCCCGAGGGCAAGGGGTACAAGATATCCCTGATGACCTGGCTGGCACCTTACGACCTCGGGGTGAGCCAGGAGGTCGTATTCCATGCGATCCCGACCGGGAAGCACGACATATACCGCATAGAGGTCCACATACACAGGGTCTCCGGGGAGCTCTCCTCCTGGAAGAGGTTGAACAGGGGCTTCTTAGGTTCCCTGAGGAAACATTTCTTGGTCTGGAGGACGCTCGTCCCGGAGGAGAAGGCGAGGTACGTAGAAGAGGGGAGGGAGGTCCTAGAAAGGGGGTGAAAGTTGGCTCGGGAGGAGTATAGCCTGATACCTGAGGAGCTGGCATACGAGGACGGGTTCAACATAAAGACCGTATGGGGAGCACTGTTCGTCGGGTTCGTCATGATGCCCGGGGCCATATACCTCGGGCTCGTGATGGGGGCGACCCTCGGAGGCGCGGCCCAGTGGGTCACCATAATACTCTTCGTGGAGGTGGCCAAGAGGGCCTTCGTGAGGCTAAAGCCCCAGGAGATATTGATATTGTATTGGATAGCGGGGGGGCTCGTCGTCCTGGGAGGCGGCTTCAGGATGGGCTTGGGTGCCGGACTCTTCGGAGGGCCGTTCGGGATGATGATATGGGACCAGTACTTCGTGAACTCCCCCCAGGCTGCGGGCCTGGCCAAGTACATCCCGAGGTGGCTGACCCCCGAGCCGGGTTCTGAGGTCTTCCTCACGAGGTCGTTCCTCCACAGGGAATGGCTCGTGCCCATAGCCATCCTTGTGACGTGCCAGATCCTCTTCGTGATAAACCGGATAAGCTTGGGCTACGCCCTGTTCAGGGTGACGTCGGATGTGGAGAGGCTCCCCTTCCCCATGGCTCCGGTGTACGCCGGAGGGGCCATGGCCTTGGCCGAGACTTCCGGAAGGAGGGAGGGATGGAGGTGGAGGGTGTTCAGCATCGGCTCCATCGTAGGGGTGATATGGGGGCTCGCCTACATCGCAGTGCCCACCCTTTCCAACATCTTCCTGGTTAAACCTGTGACCCTCCTGCCGATCCCATGGATAGACTTCACCCCTTACCTCAAAGCTGTGCTTCCGGCAGCTCCATTGGCCGTGGTGACGGACCTATGGGCCCTGCTCATGGGGTTCGTGCTCCCGTTCTGGGTGGTGGTCGGAAGCTTCGTAGGTCAGATAGGAAGGACCTTGGTGGTCAACCCCATCCTCTACAGAATGGGGGTGCTGAGGAGGTGGACGCCGGGGATGACGTACATACCCACCACAATAGCGAACAACCTCGACTTCTGGATAAGCTTCTCCATAGGACTCGGCGTCGTGGTGGCTTCGGCCGGGATATTGTCGGTGGTCAAGGCGTTCAGGGGAAGGAAGGCCGAAGGGCTCCGGTTCGTCCCACCCAAGGCCAGGGGAGACATCCGCATAGGCCTGGCCTTCGCCATCTGGGCGGCCAGCACCTTGGGGTTCGTGGCCTTGGTGCATGTGCTCGTCCCTGAGTTCCCCCTTTGGATGATCGCCTTCTTCGGGTTCGTGTTTACACCGACGATCTCCTACATAACCGCCAGAATGGTGGGCCTCACGGGAAGCTCCGCTGGGGTGACCTTCCCGTTCCTCAGGGAGTCGATGTTCTACCTTTCCGGATATAAAGGGGTGGCTATATGGTTCGCTCCGGTGCCCATGTTCAACCACGGGGGGCTTGCTGAGGTCTTCAAACAGCTAGAGCTCGTAAGGACGAAGTTCGTAAGTTACGTCAAGATGGCGGCCCTTTCCCTTGGCATTATGTTGGTCTGCAGCTTCCTGTTCTGGTCCCTCATATGGAAGCTGGGGCCCATACCGTCCGCAGCTTACCCTTATGTGCACAGGGTTTGGCCCTACTTCGCCACCATGCAGGCGATGTGGGCCTCGTCCACGCTTCCTGGGGGGGCAAGCCTGATCCAGGGGGTGATCGACCCCAAGATCATTCTTACGGGCCTTGGCGTGGGAGGGCTGACCTTCTCCCTCTTTTCGGCCCTCGGCCTTCCGATTTCCCTCTTCTACGGGATCTTAGCCGGGGCCATGACCTGGATGCCTACGGCGGTGCCGAGCTTCATCGGGGGGATGCTCGGCAGGTACTACTTCCTCAAGAAGTTCGGAAGGGAGAAGTGGAGAGCATATGCCCCCATCCTCTTAGCTGGTTACGCCTGCGGGCTGGGGCTGGTGGGGATGGTGTCGGTGGCCACAACTTTGATAGCTAAGTCTATCTCCACCGTAGTGTTCTGATAAGGGGGAGGAGATGGAGATAAGGGACTACATAAGGCGCAAGGCAGAGGCAGCTAAGGAGGCTTCCCGTAAGCTCGCCTTCGCATCGACCAAGCTCAAGGACGAAGCCCTCCTCCTCATGGCGGAGAAGGTGGAAGAAAGGGCGGAAGAGCTCAGGAAGGAGAACCTCAAGGACCTCGAGGAGGGAAGGAGGAGGGGGCTCTCCTCGGCCATGCTCGACAGGCTGGAACTCACCGAGAAGAGGATAAAGGCCATGGCGAAGGGGCTGAGGGAGGTGGCCGCGCTTCCCGACCCCGTGGGAATGGTGGAGAGGATGGTCCGCAGGCCGAACGGGCTCCTCGTGGGGAAGATGAGGGTGCCCTTGGGGGTCATAGGAATAATCTACGAGTCCAGGCCCAACGTCACCGTGGACGCAGCCTCCCTGTGCCTCAAGTCCGGCAACGCCGTGGTGCTGAGGGGAGGTTCCGAGGCGATAAACTCGAACGTGGCCTTGGCCACGATGTTCAGGGAGGCCGTAGAGGAGGCCGGGCTCCCCGGGGATGCCGTCCAGATGGTGGAGACCACAGACAGGAGGGCCGTGACCGAGATGCTCAAGTGTGAGGGGCTCATAGACCTCATAATCCCAAGGGGAGGGAAGGGCCTCATACGCACGGTGGTCGAGGAGTCCCTCATACCCGTCATAAAGCACTACGAGGGGATATGCCACGTGTACGTGCACGAGGACGCCGACCTGGAAATGGCCGAGACCATAGCTTTCAACGCCAAGGTCCAAAGGCCCGGGGTATGCAACGCCATGGAGACCCTCCTCGTGCACGAGAAGGTGGCAGGTGATTTCCTACCCAAGATAGGGGAGAAGCTGAGGGAGGCGGGGGTAGAGATAAGGGGATGTGAGAGGACGAGGGAGGTCCTGCCCTGGGCCGGGGAGGCCACGGAGGAGGACTGGCGCACCGAGTACCTCGACCTCATACTTTCTGTGAGGGTCGTGGACGGGCTGGACCAGGCGGTAGAGCACATAAACACCTACGGTTCGGCCCACACGGACGCCATAGTTACCAGAAGCTACGAGGCAGCATGGAGGTTCGTGAGGGAGGTGGACTCCTCCTCGGTGATGGTGAACGCCTCCACACGCTTTTCGGACGGCGGGGAGTACGGGCTCGGGGCCGAGATAGGGATATCCACCGACAAGCTCCACGCCAGGGGGCCCATGGGCCTGGAGGAGCTTACCACCTACAAGTGGGTGGTGTACGGGAACGGGCAGATAAGGACCTAATAGGCCTTGGGGTCCCCGGCCTGGGCGGCCCTCCTCATCCGTGCGTACACATTTTCATCGTAGAAGTCGCTCACGGCCCTCCCCGGAGGGACTATCCCGTCTATCCTGGCCATGTCCTCCTCCGTCAGCTCCACCTCGCAGGCCCTGAGGGCCGACCTGAGGTGCTCGGGGGTCCTGGGGCCTATTATGGGGGCGGTTATCCCGGGCCTGTGGAGGAGCCAAGCGTGGGCGAGCTCCGACAGGGTTATCCCCTTCTCCTGGGCTATGGGCTTCAGCTTCTCCACGACGTCCAATGCCTCCGGCGTGAGCCTCCTGTCGTGGGGTCCCGCCCTCTCGTACCTGCTCCCCTGAGGAGGCCTTTCGCCCTTCCTGTACTTCCCTGAAAGTATCCCTCCTGCGAGCGGACCCCAGGTGACCATCGCTATGCCGTACCGCATCCCCACCCAGACGAGTTCGTTCTCTATCCCCCTGTCCAATATGTTGTAAGGGGGCTGTTCGGCAACTATGCGGGGGAAGCCGCAACGTTCGCTGAGGCAGAGGGCCTCCATTATGAGGGGCACGGGCCACTTGGATGTCCCCACGTATAGGACCTTTCCCTGGCGGACGAGCATGTCCAAGGTCTCGAATATCTCGTCCATGGGAGTGGTTAGGTCAACTACGTGGAGGTAGTAGAGGTCTATCCTGTCGGTCCTGAGGCGCCTGAGGCTCTCCTCGCACGCCCTCACCAAGTGATACCTGCTTGCTCCCCAGTCGTTCGGCCCCTCCCCCATACGTGCTACGGCCTTGGTGGCGAGGACGACCTTGTCCCTCTTTCCCTCTAAGGCCTTCCCAACTATCTCCTCCGAGGCACCCCTTCCGTACACGTCCGCCGTGTCTATGAAGTTGATCCCCGAATCTAAGGCTTCGTGGATTATACGGATCGAGGTCCTTTCGTCCGTTCGTTCCCCGAAGTTCATGGTGCCCAAGCATATCTTGGACACCCTCACACCGGTGCGACCGAGTTGGCGGTACTCCATGCTCCCCCCCTTTCTCCAAGTTTTCCCCGTCCGCAAGATAAGGCAGTATGCCTTCCCTGTCAAGCTTGACAACAGCGGAGGGGGATGTTATCTTCCTTTTGGGAGGACGGAACTATGGGAAGGATAAGGGAGAAGTTCCGGAGGATGGAGCTTGAAGGAAGGAAGGGCCTCGTCGTCTACATAACAGCGGGCGACCCCGACCTGGATTCGACCGGGGAGATAGTCCTGGAACTCGACCGCAGGGGCGTGGACATCGTGGAGCTCGGGGTCCCCTTCTCCGACCCTGTGGCCGACGGGCCGACGATACAGAGGGCATCCGAGAGGGCCCTGAGGAACGGGGTCAGGCTCGAGGACGTGCTCGGGCTAGTGGGGGAGCTGAGGAAAAGGAGCGAGCTTCCGATCCTCCTCTTTTCCTACTTGAATCCTGTGCTAAACTTCGGGCTGGAAAGGTTCACAAGGAGGGCTTCGGAGGAGGGCGTGGACGGGGCCCTCGTACTGGACCTCCCCCCCGAGGAGGCACCTGGCTACGTCGAAACGATGTGGAAGCATGGGCTGGACACGGTCTTCTTGGCAGCCCCCACCAGCACGGAGGAGAGGATAAAGAAGATCGCCTCCCTAAGCACGGGGTTCGTATATTGTGTCTCGAGGACCGGGGTCACGGGGGAGAGGGATAGGCTCTCCCCGGAGGTGAGGGCCACGGTAGAGAAGGTGAGAAGGCACTCAGAGCTCCCGGTCGCGGTCGGGTTCGGGATATCCAAGCCAGAGCACGTAAGGGAGGTCGCAGAATATGCGGACGCTGTCGTGGTCGGGAGCGCCCTGGTGAGGAGGATAGAGGAGCTAGCCGGAGGTCCGGGCTGGATAAGGCAGGTGGGCTCGTTCGTGGGGGAACTTGTGAGGGCACTGAGGTGACCCAAAAAAATGGAGCGGGAAACGGGATTCGAACCCGCGACTTCCACCTTGGCAAGGTGCGCTCTACCCCTGAGCTATTCCCGCCCTCGACCGAAAAGATAAACAACTTTCCTGAAAAAGTCAAGAGCCTTTCGCCAGCACCGCTTCGGTTATGGCCCCCACGAGGTCGTACGAGCCGACCCTCACAGGAACCCCAAGCCTCAGGGCTAAGTCCTCCGGCCTCAGATCGTCCAAGAGGAGGCCGTCGTCGTTGACGCAGTTCGGAGGAAGTAAGACGCAGTCCCCGGGGTCCTTCTCCTCGAGGGCCCTCAGGATGTCCCCCCCCGAGAGGAGGCCCGAGACCGTTACGCTCTTGCCCAAAAGGCGGTTCTCCACCACGACAGGGCGGAGCGAAAGTCCCTCCACCCTCGACTCGACCTTCTGGGCGAGCTTTTCCATTACGGGCCCGAAGGCCGTGCCCGTGACCAGGGCGATGGATAAAGGAGGTACCCTCCCGGGCAGTTCCCTCGACCTCCTTCCGAAGGTCTCCAGGAACTTCCTTGCCATCCCCACCCCGTCCTCGAGCTGCGGGAAACCCTCGTAATCCTCCTCGGCCGGGAATTCCTTACCCGCCAGTATGTAGAACTCGTCCGATGCGAAGGCGAACCTCGTGCCCAGCTCCCTCAGGAACCTCCCCTGCCAGTCCGCTATCTGTTCCAAGGTCCTTTCGGCCTCCTCGGGTCCCACCGGCCTCAGGGGGTACAGTCCTTGCCTGTGCTCGGTGAGGCCCACCGGCACGACCGCCACCGAGGCCACCCCGGGATGCATCCTCGCAAGGTCCTGGAGGGTCCCGTCCAGATGTCCTCCGTCGTTTATACCCGGGCAGAGGACCACCTGGGCGTGTACCCTTATCCCTCCCTCAACGAGGCGCTTAAGCTGTCCCCTTATGTCGGGGATCCCCTTCCTCCCGAGCATAAAGCTCCTCACCTCCGGGTCCGTGGAGTGGACCGAGACGTAGAGGGGACTGAGCCTCTGGGCGAATATCCTTTCGAAGTCCTCGTCCGAAAGGTCCGTGAGGGTGATGTAGTTCCCATATAGGAAGGAAAGCCTGTAGTCCTCGTCCTTCACGTACAGGCTCCTCCTGAGGCCACGGGGCAGCTGGTCCACGAAGCAGAATATGCACCTGTTTCGGCAAGTCCTCGGCCTTATGGGCTCGAGCTCTATTCCCAGGCCCTCGCCCGGGCCCCTCCTGACCTCAACCCTGAACCTCCTCCCGTCCCTCTCCAGCGTGAGGAGGAACCTGTCGTCGGAGGCCCAGAACCTGAGGTCTATCTCGTCCCTTATTCCGTGCCCCTCGACCTCCAGGATCCCGTCCCCCGGGACTATCCCGGCCCTCTCCGCCGGGGAGCCGGGGAGGACGGAGACAACCTTCACCACAGGAACTCCACCCTCCTTTCGGGAGCTACGAACTTCTCGACGATCGGGCAAAGGGTATGATGACCCCGAGGTTGGAGGGGTTCGGGTAGGCCGGGAGCAGGAAGGCCTCCAGCACGGCCTTACTCCTTCCAGAACACGATATCGTCGTAGTCCGCAACAGCCCTTGAGTTCGTGTCGTCTGCGTCGGTCATGAGGGCCACGCCTATGATCTCGGGGGGGTCCTTTCGGAATATCCTTTTGTAGTCTTGGAAAACGTTCACCTTCTCGGAAAACCACCTGTTGAGGGGGGAGCGGGCGTTTCGAAGTACCACCACATACATGTTCGGGTCGTAGTGGCCCTTAAGCACCTCACCCTTTGGGAGGTCCGCCGAACTCCAGACGTACTTTATCACGTGCCTCCTGAACTTGGGCCATCCCCTGTTGAACACAACGTATATCGCCGCGCCGCTGTCGTTCTTCTCCTTGTACCTCTCGTCGCCTCCTTCGGGGGGGACCACGACCCTCCACCTCCAGCTCAGGTACGGCCAGTCCTTGGGGTCCAACTTCATCTTTTTGCCTATCTGTATGGGCACGGGCGGGACATCGGCGTGGAGGTACGCGTCGCCCTCCGAAGTCCTGACGATGTAGAGCTTCCTCCCTTCCTTCTTGTACGGCTTCCATCCCGAGGGGAAGCGTCCTGCATCGGCCGAGGAGAAGGTATCCACGACGACGCAGTTCGGAGCCCCCCCGAAGCAGAGCCAGGGCAGAATGAAGAGCATCATCCACGCCACATCGCCTCCTAAGGTTACAGGGCCGCTGTTCCGATTCACTTTATCAGCACCAACTTCTTGGCGAAGGTCCTACTTCCGAGCCTCATCCTGCAGATGTACACTCCGCTGGCGACCCTTCCTCCCTCCTCGTCCCTTCCGTCCCACCTCGCCGCCCTTCCCCTGGTCAGGTACCTCCCTCCATCCCTCCAGCCGAGATCTAACTTCCTCACCAACCTTCCCCTTATGTCGTATATCTCTATCTCCACCTCCCCTCCCTCCGAAAGGTCAAACGGGATCCAAGTCTCACAGTTGAAGGGGTTCGGATAGTTCTGGTACATCGCCGTCCTTGGGGGGACCACCACCTCGACCTCCGGACAGGAGGTCGCCTTACCCCCGACGACCTCGAAGCTCACGGACTTAATGTCACCCTTCCCCCCGGTAGGATGTGCGAGGATGCTCAGCTTCCCCTCCTGGGAAGTTCCTTCCGGAACGACGAGCGCTTCAAGCTCGAGCTCCGCCTCCTTCCTCCCGCCGGGCGGTATCTCCCCAAGATCGAGTTCCCTCGTGAGGAGGACGAAGGGGCCTTCGGCCGAAGCCACTATCCGAAACCTCCCCGGCTCTTCGCCCCTGTTTTCGACCAGGACCTCGACCTTGAAGGCCTCGCCCGATCTCACGGAGGGAGCAGCCTCAAGCTCGAGGGCCGCCACGGGAGGAAGCTTCCCTTCGACCTTGACCCCCTTCACCTCATCCTCCAACTCCCTGAGGGACGAGATGAACCTGTCGAGCAGTGCGGATAGCTCCTCAGAGCTCGTCTCGCCCATGACCCACCTGAGCAAGGTGAGCCGAAACTCGATACCGTTTGGGACGAGCCCGGCAAGCGCAAATTCCAACCTCGCCCTCCCCTCCGGATCGGCCTTGAGGGAAGCCTCTTCCAAGAACTTCCTGAGCTCCCTCTCCGCTTCGAGAACCTCAGGAATGCAGGTCAGGGCTTTCCCATGCTCCTCGCCCTCAAGGTAGGCCTTCAGCTCCTCGAGCTTCAAAAGGAGGAGCCGAAGCCTGTCGGCCACATCCCCTTTGGAGGTCGCTCTCCCCATGAACCTTAAGGGCGCACCCCCTGTGAACCTTGAGGGCGCGGGTGAGGAGCCTGAGGCGACGATCACCTTGAAGGGAAACGGGTTCTCCTCTAACTCCTCTAACCGCTTCATAGGCGGCCAGCTTGCAATTGCAGCAAGGTAGACCTCCTCGGGTGCTAACTTGCACGTTAGCGTTCCCAGCCTGAGCCCGTAGTCGGAGAGATAGTATAGGGGATCGATGTCTCCAAGCTCCAGGTAATCAGCCTTCTCGGCGGATATCATGTCGGTCATCCAGAGGAAGTTCAGCCATATCCAGCTCAGGTCCTCCTCGTCGTCCCGATTGAAGAACTCGATTTTCGGCTCCCAGGAGTAGGGCGCCTCCCCGGCCTCGAGCTCTATCTTATAACCTTCCTCGAAGAGAGTTCTGTAGAAGGCCGCTATAGGTATCGCATACTTGCAGAACAGGCTTAACTCCGCAAGCCTCACAGCCTCAAGCTCGATGTCGTCGGGGGTAGCCCTCTCGGGTCGCCACCGGTATATGTCCACGACCGGCGGCATCGACATCACTTCGTGCCTGAGCCTCCACTCCTCCCACCACATCCCCTTCTTCGGGGAACAGAACAAAAGGGCAACGACGGTTGTGGAAGGCAAGTCGCCCAGGGTGTCTTCGAGGTACGCCCTCAGCTCTTGGAGGTCCTCCAGAAGGGACTGGTAGCACTCCTTGAGCTCATCCTCGCCCAGCTTAATGCCGTGCTCTCTTTCAATAGACTTCCCAAACTCCTCAAGGCTCATCCCCTTAAGGGCTTCGATCTCCTCCTCCACCTCCTTCAGCCGCTCGATGATGGTCCCGAGGGCCTCTTTGAGCTTTAAGACTTGGGTTTCCGCAAGCGGCTTGAGCTCGTCCGTCAGTTTAATCAGGACATCGGTCAGGAACCAGAGCCTCAAAAGCAGGTTCCAGTCGTTCCAACCCTTACCCTCGTAGACGAAGGATGCCCAGAGGTCCACGGGGTATTCCGGGAACCACTCTATGGCCCTGATGCGGAGATCCCGCCACCGGGTCTCGATATAGTTGA